>JAHJAQ010000085.1 GCA_018813975.1 Microcaldota archaeon | reverse complement strand
AGTTAATTATTGTTAACATAAATGTATTTGGTGCGGGAGTTGGAAATGGTTCAGACACTTTAACGGTAACTTCAAATGCAACATTTACCCCGGGGTATTGGTATCACGTTGGTTTTACTTTTAACCAAGGCGACTTGAACCTTTATGTAAATGGAAGCCACGATATAAGCGACCATTCGGATGCTGTAACAGATGCTAATGGCCATAATGGAGCAGACATGGTCATTGGAGCGCGAAATAATACTGGAGCAGGGTCATTCCCTGGCCAAATCGAAGACTTTAAGATTTACAACCGCGTTTTAACTCCAGCTGAAATCCAAGCCGATTATAATGCGTGGTGGAACGCCAACTATTATTCGCGTGTACTGGATGGATTTGAAAGTGGCGTGGAAGTTTGCAAAGACTGTAATTATAGCAGCGCTACCCTAAACTATAATAATAATGCGAGCATGAGTGGACTGGGATTATTCGTACGAAACTGTACCTCCACCTCTGTTTGCACCAATAGCTGGACACAAGAAACCGGTTTTACGAATGGCACGAATTTTGATTTGAATAATGGATTTGGCTACCAAGGAAGATACCTCCAATTCCGATTAGACCAAAGCATTACTAGCGGATGGGACCATGCAAACTTTGATGACACCGTGACTCATGTACAAGATGTAAACATTATCATGGTGGCAACGCCCCCAACTACAACGGATGACCATAATGAAGGATGGCAAAACTTTGACGCCAATATAACGTTAACGTGCACGGACAATGTTGGGGGAAGCGGTTGTGACACTACCACCTACGAATTAGATGGCGGTGGCGAAGAAACCTATGATACCAATATTTTAATTTCAACAGACGCCAACCATCAATTAGATTATTATTCAACCGATGTTGCAGGAGATATAGAAAGCACAAAAACGGTTTTGGTGACCATTGACAAAACAGACCCAACCGTAACCATTACTTCAACTATCGATGACATCAACGTTGGACTAAGCTTTGTACTATCCTATGAAGGAGCAGACGCCACATCAGGAATAGCCAAATACTGGGTATCAAACAACAGCGAAACATGGATCGACAATGGAACAGAAACAAGCTACCTTTTCACAGAAGACCCAGAAACACCAGCACCATTCACAAGAATATACTATGTAAAATCAATGGACAACGCGGACAACAACAGCACTGCACAAGGCATTAGTGTTACCTATACTGGAACAGGCAGTGGCGTAGTTTCTGGGACTTATTGTGGAAACAATAGTTGTGATGGAAGCGAAGCAGCCATTACTTGTCCAGCAGATTGTCCAGCAGCGTGCGGAGACCGTTCCTGTACCCACACCGAAAGCCCAATTACCTGCCCAGTAGACTGTGCAATAGGGTGTGGAAATCTTATTTGTGAACCAAAAGAAGACTCCAGCAACTGCTCAACAGATTGTGGTGTTGATACTGGCGACATTAGCATTATACCTGCAGGTATTTGCGGTAATAATGTGTGCGAACTAAACGAAACCACGCAAAGTTGTTCAAATGACTGTGGTATTAATTCAGTTCCAGTTATACGAGAAAGAATATTAAACATTTCCGTTAAAAAAGTAGTGCTGGTAGAAGAATTCAAAAGGTTTAGTAAAATACTCGCAGACTATGGTAGAATTGTAGAACCCGTATTTATGGAACGCGCTTCCAAGATATTCAACATTACCTCTGAAGCAACTGCCCAAGTTATCAAAACAGGAGAAAACAATGAAGATATAGGAAGCAGAACAGAGTTTAAGGTAAACATAGAAAACACGAGTAATGTGCCCATGGATATTCGTGTCATGACTTTTATTGAAAAAGAGATTGCAGAAGATGCGTCTAAAATTGTTAGTGAAACACCATTTACCATAATTGAATCCGATCCTATCATCGAATTCCTAATTGAAGCACTAAAACCAGGGGAAACATTTCCAGTAACCTATTATATAAACAAAACAATAGACGAATCAGCCCTACAAGAAATAGACCCACCGATTATATCTGGCTTTGAGATTTCCGATCCGGGAAAAGTCGAACAAACTTATTGTGCACGACACGAAGATTGTGATGACCAAAGCATTTGCACCATTGAAAAATGTATTAATGGACACTGTTATTTTGGTTCTCAAAGCGAGGGAGAAAGCTGTGGAATGGGAGCAGGTGCTTGTGCAGGCGGAAAATGTGTTTCCAAAACCCTTCCAACTTACCAACCACCCCAAGCAATAGGCCTAACCACAATATTACTATTAGTAATCATTGCACTGCTAAGTCTTTGGATCATTAAAGAATACACAATTAAAACCTAAGAGCCCACTACTTGAGCAAAACAAGCAGAACTGTTTAAAGGCCCACCCCTTCTATAATAAGTGAGTTTTTCAAAAATGTTGTTTAATAAAAGCAACCCACAAACGATCATGCAAAAAGTACGGTTTGCCAATACCCTATGGCAACGATTTAAAGGGCTCATGTTTTTGCCCAAAAAAAGATTTGATTTTGCACTAATATTTGATTTTGGAAGCGAAACCCAGGAAAGAGCCAGCATTCACATGTTATTTGTCTTTTTTTTTATTAGCGTGGTTTATTTAGATGCTCAAAAAAAAGTAGTGGATATTAAACAAAACCTTCGACCAGGAACACTATTTTATATGCCTAAAAAAAAAGCGCGTTATTTGATTGAACTGCCTCCAGAAAAAGCCAAGGAAATCAAATTGAATGATACGCTAGACTGGAAAACGGTTTAATGATGTGATTATTTTTTTTGGTTTACTAAAAGGAAATAGGTTCTAGTTTCTTTGCGTCCGCCACGTCCAATCTTTTTTCGAACGCGAACAATTTCAGGAAAAGGCTTAAAACCAGCTTTTTTTAATAAGTGAGCCAAATCACAGGCAAGTGGGAATAACCTTCCTTTTTTATAAACGTTTTTAGTGCCCACAATACAATAGGAGCCACGTCGAAGCTTCTTGAATACTTGTTTGAAAATCTTTTGAAGAAAGGAAAGATGTTCACTATAATTTTTGGTTTTTTTTCCATTAGTGTACAAGAATCCAAAAAAAGGCGGGTCCATTAAACAAAAATCAAAAAAACGAGGTTTTTTTAGTTTCTTTAATTCTTTCAATGCGTCGCCTTCCAGCATAACAATATTTTCGGATTTTATTTTTTTCTTACAATGGTGAACGCGCTTGACTTGTCTTTCAATTCCCATACACTTTCTGTTGTTTTTTTGGCATACCTCTAAAACAGTTCCAAAGCCTGCAAAAGGATCCAATACCCAATCCCCTTTTTTAGAAAAAAGCAAAACAATTTTTTGGGCAACCGAATACTGTAAGCTTTCCCCAATAGGATCCACTCGGAGAGAAATGTGGCAAGGACTATTATCCTCAAACCACAGTTCGTATTCTACGGAAACAGCTCGCGTGTTCTTCTTTTTTCGGCCCATGATTCTTTCACCCATTTTTCCAGACACGTTTTGCTACAAAACGAATCTCCATGATTCGCGCATTTTTTGCCACAAAAACAACATGCCGGATTTTCTGTTTTCTCGTTCATTCAAAAAACGTGTAGTAAAACGTAATGCCCTAATGGGTTTTTATGTCCACGGTTTTTTCCACAATCGTCAAACATTTTGGGGCTTTTTAGATGCTTTTATTGATTCCACTATATAATGCTAGAAACCAAAACATGCCCAAATCTGAAAGGAAATCCCGACAAAATACTGGGATGGCACCTTCACGCTATCAAAAAAGAAAAAATAGCACGAATACTCAAAAAAAAATCCGATTTTTCCATTATAGAATTGCGAAACAACCAAAAACAATACCAAATCACTAGTTTTCCTGTTTTTTCGTTAGCAGAAGCACAACTCGTTCACGAAGTGTTAGAAGCGTTCCAAATCCAAACCAGTCAAAAAAACAGTTTTAAATCCCTAACGGATTTTTTGCACGCGTTCACGGAAAAAAACCAATTAGAACTCGAAACCGACCAATCCGAATACTTGTTACTGGTACTGGAAAAACTGGCTTTTGGATTGGGCCCATTAGGCGAACTATTACAAAACGATGCATTAGAAGAAATTGCGATAACAGGCATTGAAAAACCCGTGCGCGTTTTTCACGTTCATTATGGCTGGCTTCACACCAACCTTTATTTTTATAACGAACAAACCATCAAAAATCTCGTTAATCGCATGGCCCGCAAATTGGGCAGAAGGCTTAGCATGCAAACGCCCCGACTAAACGCGGTTCTAGAAGATGGTTCGCGCATTCACGCCGTAATCGAACCCATTGCATTTTCAGGGCCAAGTGTTACGATTCGAAAGTTTCGCTTTCAACCCTTTACTCCATTAGACTTGTTACACACTAAAACCATTAACAGCCAAGCACTTGCTTTTTTAGGATTGGCCTTACAAAGCGATTCCACTATTTTGTTGTGTGGAAACACAGGAAGCGGCAAAACCACTACGCTCAATGCCTTGTTTTGTTTTGTACCAGAACACGAACGCATTATTATTACAGAAGAAACACCGGAAATTCGCTTGCCCCACCAGCATCAAATCAAGTTAACCACTTCAAAAGAATTGGAAACCAGTATGCAAAGCCTAATCTTGGATTCTTTGCGCATGCGACCCGACCGCATGATTGTGGGAGAAATGCGTGCACCAGAAGAAAGCAAAGCATTCATGGATACCCTGCTAGCAGGACAAGGAAAGGGCTCGTATGCGACTTTTCACGCGCAAAGCACGCAAGAAGCTGTGAATCGCTTAAAAAGTATGGGCATTCCGGAAATGGATTTGGATTCCATTGATTTGATATTGGTTCAAAAACGCTGGACACGCTTTCATTCCACTGGATTTAAAACAGAAGAACGAAAAATAGTGGAAATCAGTGAACTCGAATGGAAAGAAAACAAACTACACATTCAACCTTTGTTTAAATTTGACTATAAAACCAACCAATGGCATTCCTTAAAGAACAGTCAAAAAGTTTTTGCCAAAATACAGCGAACCTTTGGATTAAACCCAAAAGAACTAGAAACCGAATTAAAAAACCGTCAAGAATGGTTGGAAAGCCTCCAACCAAGCGAATACCCATTACAAAAATTTTTTGAAATCGTGAACCAATATGCACGCCCCTAAAAAAACAATCATTGCTTTTCTTGGTATTTGGTTTATGGCAACGCTGCTCATACAAGACCTTTTGGTTTCACTACTGGTTGGATTGGGAGGAGGCGTTCTTGCCTT
>JAHJAQ010000084.1 GCA_018813975.1 Microcaldota archaeon | reverse complement strand
CGTTTTCCTGCTTTTTCTACCTGAATTTTTTTGATATCTCTTGTGGATATTTTGGAGACGTTCTGGAAGAAATTGATTTGAACTATATTTTTTTGCGGTAATGGGAAGCTTTTTCCATGGGGCACTAAATCCCCAACACCTAATTCACCTGCTTTTTTAACAATGGGTCCTTTTTTTCCTTTCACAAAAAAAGGATGGTCTGGAGAGCAGACGATTGTTCTCCCCCCTTCCAGAAAAACCTTGAGAGCGCTTTTGCATTTAGGCCTTTTCATAAAAAAATTTACTGGTTTATACACGATTTCATTTTTATCGAAGGAAGCCACTTTTATCTTTCGCTTTACATGCTGAGAAGAAAGAACACATGTACCGGAAATATTTTGGACTTGTTCTGAGTTTTCTTGTAATAGTGTGTCAACAAGTTGTCCAATCTCGCAAAAATGGGTTTTTTCATCATTTTCTATGAGGAGCGGCGTATCTCCTGAAACACAATTCGGACCTAACACCCGTGTTTTGGGATTGGCATCAATCATTTGTTGTAATTCTTGGGTTAGTTTTTGCTCGCCAATTTCGGAAAAACCAGCACTAATGATAATAACGGTTTCAATTTTTTTTTCAATACATCCCTTGAATATTATGGGAACGATTTTGGCGGGCACTACTATTACCGCTAGATCCAAGTCTACTGGAATGTCTTGTACTTTTGAAAAGCTTTTGTGCCCGAGTATCTTGGAGTGATTGGGGTTTACCGGAAACACGCGTTTGCAATACCTGCTTTTTTTGCCTAGAAAAAAGTTTTCAAAAATCGCTCTTCCCACACTGTCTTTTTCATTACTCGCGCCGATTATTGCCACGTTTTTGGGATAAAACAAGTAATCCAATGGTTTTAGGTTTTTTTTAGGGCCGTATGGTGGATGTAGGATTCCTTTTTTGGGCATTTTTTTCACCTATAACTCGAGTTAATTTTTGGAATACTATTGGTGCACGCAATTAAGCGTTTTTGCAATACTGTTTTGACGGCCTGTCGGGCCTTATGTGGATTGGCAAAAGTAACGCTTCTTATCCAATACATGCATATAACAACCAAATCCGAGTATTAATACCTTTTTGTAAGCGCGTAGTGGTTTTTTTAATAGCTTTTGGAATTGATTAGAATATGTCCGGGCAAAAGAATATTGTGTGGTTTGAGGAAATCGCCAAACACCACATTCCACTTGTTGGAGGAAAAGGCGCGAATTTGGGAGAAATGTTTGCTAATTTTCCTATTCCAAATGGTTTTTCCATTACGGTTCACGCTTTTTCCGCTTTTTTAAAACAAAATCACTTGCATGACAAAATAAAAGACTTGTTGGACAAAACAGATGAGAATAATACTACTCAATTGGATGCTGCTTCCAAACAAATCGAAGAATGGATTCTGGCAGGGAAAATTCCAGCAGAACTCGAGAAAGAAATTATTGTCCACCATAAAAAACTTGGAGCTGATTTTGTTGCGGTTCGAAGCAGTGCAACCGCTGAAGATTTGCCAGATGCGAGTTTTGCTGGCCAGCAAGCCACTTTTTTGAATGTAAAAAGCGAAAAATTAGTGGAAGCGGTTAAAGCGTGCTGGGCTTCGTTGTATTCTGCTCGTGCTATTTTTTATCGTGTTACAAAAGGTTTTGCCCATGAACTGGTGTTGATTTCTGTTGTGGTGCAGGAAATGGTGAATAGCAAAAAAGCCGGGGTATTGTTTACGGCAAATCCTATTACAAACTCGCGGGAAGAAATGATTATTGAAGCGGCTTTTGGTTTGGGAGAAACCATTGTTTCCGGAATGGTTACTCCAGATACTTTGATTCTAAGGAAAAATGATTTGTCTGTGGTTTCGCACAATATTGGTGGAAAGCGCTTGGCGTTGGTGCGGGATGAGCATGGCGAGAACAAGGAAATTGAGATTGGCGAAGAAGAAGCGAATTCTGCTGCCTTAACGGAAAAAGAATGGAAAGAACTCGCTAAACTGGGTTTGCAAATCGAGAAGCATTATAACCAGTTCATGGATATTGAATGGGCCATTGACGACAAAATCTATATTCTTCAAGCCCGGCCGATTACTACTTTGAAATAAGCCGCTTATTTTTTTTGTTGTTTTGCGAAGAGATTAATTGCTTTAATGTGCGGAATTTTTTTGAAATCGCCTGTGTTTTCCGTATAAATGATATGGATATTATTTTCGAGCATTGTTGCTGCCAATAGGGAATCCCAAAAGGGTGTTTGGTGTCGTGCGTTTATTTGTGCTGCTTTTTGAACAGTAGAAGCAGAATAGGATAGTATATTTTGAAATGCTTCCATAGTTGTATTTAAATGTTCGAGTGCTTGTTCTCGCGGAATCTGCCGCGATAGTTTTGTGGTGAGGACTGAATAAAACTCGGCCAAGTTTTGCGCACTAATGCGTACTTTTGGAGAAAAAAGCTGTTTGGCTAAAAATGTTTTAGCCGTTTGTCGTTTGTGTGGCTCTGCTGTTAGGTCTTGAGCGTATACTAAAATATTGGTGTCGATTAAAAAATCGGGTTTATTTTCGTTCATATAGTTCGCTTCGATGTTTGTATACTATTCTTCCGCCATCAAATCCTTTTTCCATTAGTTCGAGTAATCGTTTCCGGGCGTTTAACAGGCGGTCTTCCTCTTCTGTTTTATTAACCGCTTCTTTAATGGCTTTTGCAATACTGCCTTTTTTACCTCCAAATCGTTCTCTAGCGATTTGCCTAATTTTTTCTTCTG
>JAHJAQ010000083.1 GCA_018813975.1 Microcaldota archaeon | reverse complement strand
TTCAATAAGGCTGCCATATTGTTTATTTTTGAGCGGTTTAATGTGCCCTAATTTGCTTTTCCATGTTTTCCCCCATCGCACCATTAATAGATTGGATACTGTTTGCTTGGGAAAGTGTTCTCGACACAATTCCGCGGTTTTGCGCGTCAAAAAAAGATCGTTGCCCATGATTATAATCCCAGTTCTATTCCCTGTGTAGCAGCATTTTCTCTAACTGCCAGAACCGCTTTTTGACTGCCTGTTTTTTGGGCGGCACGCATGGCTTGGCTCCAACAATAATTAATTCGATCGGTTTTTTTCTTTTCAGCAATTGAAACTTCACGCATTTGGCGTGCAATGGTTTCCCACAATTTGGTGATAAGGTGATACTCTTGTCGAATCGTAGCAAGTGAGGCTTTTTTTCGGAGTAAATTAAATGCCGCAATGGTTTTTTTTTCTTCAATTAATAGGTCTAATCGATCAACTCCTTTTCCCCACCGCCAACGAGACCATGGAGTAGAAGGAACAATGTTTTGGTCTTCGGCTTCTTGCAATAGTGCATCCGCCAGTTTTAGGGCACCGCTTCTTTCCGCTAATATAACCGCATGTCCTAGTGCTTGTCCAAAAATACTGTGGTCGGCCTCGAGGTGATCTTTTTCTTTCAAGCCTTGTCGTGCTAGACTTGTCCACTTTCGAACCATTTGTTGTTTTAACGCCCTATTCACGGCTAGTTTTTCCATTTTTAAAAGACTTTCAAAAACCGTTCGAAAATTGCCTGCACGATCTGCTGCCAATACTTTTGGCTTAGCGCGTGCCCACGCATTAGCAAATTGTCTGTTTTCTCTTCTTTGTTTCAAAAGTGCCTGGGCACGCTGGGGAACTGTTTCGCGTTGTAACGCTAATCGGGCTAAATCTTGTTCTGCTCGATTAAACACGCGAATTCGGTATTCAATAACTTCCCTGGCTTCTCCTTGCGCGTTTTTTAATAATGCTTTGAGTGCAGCCAAGTGTTCGGCACGGCTTTTGGGAATGCCTGGTTTGTTCCCTACTCTTAGGGGAATGCCCATTTGTCTTACAGCATTAATTCCTTGGGTGCGTGTTTTCAATAGGCGTGGCATTTGGTTCCCTATAAAAAGGGCTTTTGTGGTTTTAAAAGGTTTTTGTTCTTTAGTGTTTTTTTTGAGTAAAGGAGGCGTTTTTTTGTTTCATCCGGGAAAAGTATTGAAAGTATTGAAAAACAATGATAAAACGGTTTTTGGAGCCGATCAAACCATTATGGCGACTATTTCCATGTGGGATGAAAACCTGTTAACCGTGGGCGTAGAACCTGGTTTGGGAGAAAAAATAAGAGAAGGTGATGTGGTACTCATTGATTATGGTCCCAAGTATCAGACCATTCCGGTCCCACGGCAAATAATTGTAAAGATATTGCGCGGCGAAACGGCCAAAAAAGTTTGGAAACACTATGAAGAAAAAAACCAAACACGAAAATCCCTGGTTGAAGAATCGCCTATTGTTCCAAATCACAATGTTCGATAGTCGGTGATTGATTGGTAGAAAAAGTTTTGCGCATTGTAACGGTATTATTCAAACAAAGACCTGTACAAGAACCCGTGTTTTTGATTTTGCACCGATGTTTGAATTGGAGTGGTTGGGAGCTACTAAAAGGACAATTAGAACCCAGTGAAATAGCAGAGGAAGCGGTTAAACGAGAAATTTTGGAAGAAACAAGCTTGAAAAATATTCGGGTGATTAAACAAGTAAACCAAAAAATGAATTTTTTTGACAAAGTCCAACAAAAAGAAAGCGAGGTATTTGGTTTTTTAGTAGAAGTATTGGATGAAAAAGAAGTTTCTCTAGTCAATAATCCTGTAAAAGAACATGATGGTTTTGCGTGGGTAAATGCCAAAACAGTTATGGAAAAACTAAAGTTTGAAAATACGCGCCAATTTTTTGCAGTAGCACTAAAAGAAATGGAAGAATACAAATGAAGCGAATGGAAGCACAAATCTTTGGATTGGTGCAAGGCGTTGGTTTTCGTTTTTTTGTGTGCCATCGCGCACGCCAATTGGGTTTACTGGGTTTTGTACGAAACCTTTCCGATAGTACGGTTGAAATTATTGCAGAAGGAGATGAATTACAGTTAGAAGCATTAGTAGAATCAATGGAAACTGGTTCTTCTGGTGCGCGGATTTCTAAAATCCAAAAAAAGTTTGTAGCCCCTTCTAATTCTTTTTCTGACTTTGAGATTGAGTATTCTTAAAAACAAGTTTTTAAAACGATTGGTTATTTTTTGTTTGCATGCGCGAATTAGACATTGCTGGTTTTATTCCCAAAAGCGTAGTGGATTGGCGGGGAAAAGTTTCGAGTGTTGTATTTGTTCCGGGATGTAATTTTGCGTGTGACTATTGTTTTTCCCACCAATTGATTTCAAAACCGGATTCTTTGCCCAAAATTCATGTTTCTACGGTATTGGATTCTTTATCCAATCGCCAAAACAATATTAAAGCAGTAGTGATTTCGGGCGGAGAACCAACTTTGCACGGCCATCGTTTAATTCGTTTTTTGGAAGAAGTGCAAGCTAGGGGATTGTTAACGCGTATTGAAACCAATGGGAGCAATCCTTTTATGATTCGATTTTTAATAGAAAACGAATTATTAGATAGTGTGGTATTGGATGTAAAAGCACCGTTATACTCTAAACGGTATGCGGAAACCGTGAACAAAACAGCGGTGTTGAGCAAGGTAAAGCGTTCTATGTATTTGGTAATGGATTCTGGAATTGATTATGAGTTTCGAACCGTGGTGATTCCCGGCAAAACCAGTTTAAGGGATATTCAATCTATTGCAAGAAGCATTCGAGGCGCCAAACGATTTGTATTACAACAATTTGTTCCTTTTTCAGGTACTTTAAATCCAAAATTTGAATCTATTTCAGCTACTTCCTATGACCAATTGATTGAGTTTGCCCAAAAGGTTATTGGAATCCAAGAAGTGCGTATTAAAACTGAAAAAGGAGAAGAAACCATTAACCAGTTAAGCCGAATTCACCAACCGCGTTAAGCACTTGGGTTTTTAACTTCGAGTTCGACTTGTTGAGAATAAGTTTCCGATCCAATCATGGTTTGAACGGTTAATAAATAGGTTCCGCTTAAAACGCGTTCGTTAGGATTGGGACGAATACTCACTACAAAACTACGACTCTTATCTAAGATTTCAATGTGCATGGAATCGGGAAAAACAATTAAAGCTCGATCGTCTTGTGGTGTAACAAAAACCGATACATTGTGTGCTGGTTCTGGATTGGGATTGGTAACCGTAATCGTTAGTTCACTATTGGGTTGAATGGGAAAACCATCTGGATTGGTTGCCAAATTAATGAAACCACTTAATTGGACTTGTAAGGGGGCTGGTTGAAAGGCGCCTGCCAAGACCCATATAACGGCAATCACGACAATAAGTCCTACAATCACGATTCCACCTTTTTTGAACAAATCCGAATCGAATTGCCAGGTCTCGTATAATCCCATAAAAAACCAAAAGAATTAGGGTGGTTTTTTTATTTAAGCATTTCTAATGTCTTGGCTTTGGGCAATACAAACAATTGGTTGTTGTTCTGACCATTTAAATACCCTGCTCGAACCCCTGCATCTAACCAAGCATGGGCATAGGAAAAAGCCGCTAGGGCCGTTAACCAGTCGTTTTCTTGTTTAAAGTACTGGGCGTCTGCAAAATAGTTTTGAGCCATTTCCAAAAAATCAGCGGCAATCTTTTTTTCGCGCAAATTCAAGTCTTTTTCAAGAGAAATGATTTCCAATGCTTGTTTGGTTAGGCCCTCATAATGTCCTGTTTTTTTTCTAATTTGTACCATTGAAATTGGTTTTTTAGGGGTTTTTTTCATATGGCCGCGCCCTTTAGTACTTGCAAGGATTCTTTTTCTTTTTCATTTAACGCAGCGCACACAATAAGCGATTGTGGTTTGGCAGTAGAAGAAAACTTTTTTAGTTCTCGAGCGGTTCCAGACAATATTTTTTCTTTGGAATTCCCCACAGAGTATAATCCTATTAACAAGTTTTTTTCCAAGATCGTGGAATTCTTTTTTTTAGCGATTTTTTCCAGGATTTCAATGGCTTCTGGAATTTTCATTAGTCTGTCTTCTTCGCTTTGAATATCCAACAAGCAAAGCGAGTGAAGATCATTTGCACTGTTTTTTTCAATAACATCAAAAAATGAGTCTGGATGGTATTGGGGATCCTGAAACACAATGGTAGTGATTCTTCCAAACTTGTATACATCCAAACCGGTTTTCCCTACTAAATCCAAAATAGAAATGCCTGGAATTAGTTTTATGGGGATTTTGTCTTTTTGGGCATCCAGTATTAGTTGAATGTGAGTGGTGGCAACCAAGGGGTTTCCAAAAACCAGTAGGGCAATGTTTTCTTTTTTGGCTTTTCCCAAAATAACGGCAAAGTCTTCTTCTACTTTTTTTCGATTTACCGGTTGAACTTTTTTTTCAATTAGTTGTTCTAGTTCTTCTTTGGTTCCAAGTGAATACCGGCTGGTATAGGTTTCTAATAATACGATAGAACAGCCTTTAATCGCATTTAATGCCTCTAAAGTCAAGTGTTGGGGTTGTAGCCCAAGTCCAATCAAATAAAGCATATACCTTTTGTCAATAAAAAAAGTTAAATAACTGTGGTTTCACTTATTGCTTATGGCTAAGAGCCCCCGCAAACCGCTTCCAAAATCAAAAACCCGAAAACCCCTGGCTAAGCAATCCCCTGAAGACTTGTTTAAGAGTAACCAAAAGTTGGCTCGCCTCCTTGTAAACCGGTTTTGGGAAAGGCACTATTCTCTTTTAGAATTTTCAATGGAAAAAAGCGATGTGCTCCAGCACGCCTTTATAGCTATGTTCAAGGCTTCTAAAAAATTTGTGCCTGCAAAGGGATTTACGTTTGGCAGTTATGGGGGGGCCGTTGTTAAAAATGAATTAAAATTGATTTTAAAAGAAGCGTTGCGTAGAAATCGAATCAGAACAACAGGTTTGTTCGATGGGGTGGATAAAGCAAAAGGTACGGATATTAGGCCTCATCCCGAAATGATTAGTCGCCTTAATCAAAATGTGCGCAATCAGCTTGTTCAAGCTATCGGGGACCTGCCTGTTTCTGAGCGCAATAAAGAGATTTTTATGGCGCGTTATGGGCTATTAAGTGGAAATTCAAATACACTGAAAGCAGTTGGCCGGGCATACGGGGTCAGCAGAGAACGGGTTCGCCAAATTGAAACAGTGATTCTTGAAAGATTGCGGCGAGACCCGCG
>JAHJAQ010000008.1 GCA_018813975.1 Microcaldota archaeon | reverse complement strand
TGAACAAAAACTCGAGGAAATCGAAGAAAGCAATGAAGAAATTCCAGAAGAAAAACTGCCCTTTCCCCGCGCAACTGTTGTAAACAGAATGCGCTTGTACTTGGATAATGGCAAGCAAATCAAAGGCCAAGTCAAAGACGAAATGAATGTTTGGTTAGGCAGAATGGTGGAACGAATCACTGCAAAAATGAACAGCCACCCGTATTCGTACGTGGATGGGGGCATGCTTCGAGAAGCCATTGAACCCTATGAAAATGTTCAAGACATTGAACACGAAAAAAAACGCATTATTTCCCAATTAGAAAGCATTAAATCGGCATGCGATGTTTTGATCAACGAAGTCGATAGAAAGTTTCGCAAGTAAATTTTCTATTTTTTTTCTATTTCTTTTTATTCTTCTTTTTCGGCCCGTAATTTTGCAATCGCTTCTTCCGTTTTGCTGATTTGATCACTCCAGTGAACGGTCTGAGCAGACAATTCACTATGCGCAGTTGCAAATGTTTTTTTCCGTTTTTCCAAAACCTTTTTTCGGGCACGCTTTTGTTCGGTGGGTTCTTCTTTTTTAAGCAAGCGCAGCGCTTCGTTTATTCCAAACAATTCAAAAAAAACTTGGCGTTTTGTCTTTTCAATTCGATCACGGGCAATAGTAAGCGATTTTAGTTCCATGGAAAGCCTTTGAATTCCTTGTTCGCGCACAATCCTTTTTCGAAACAAAAAATCATGGGCGCCATCCCATGCATTTCGAATAGACGCTCGAACGCGATTTGGCCTTTTAGCCACTCCACCCATTATTTCCACCAGTTTTTGTTCCTATTAATTCTTTTACGCGTTTGGTGATTCGCGAATGCGGGTTTTTAAACAAAAAGCTTTCCAATTGGGTTTGATTGTGAGTCCCCCTTGTTAAAGAAGCTTTTTCAAAATCAATAATAACGGGTTTTGCATTGGATTGGACTAAAATGTTTTTTCCTTTTACCGCTAATTGCCCATGATCCAAACCAAGGGAATCCAGTTTTTTGGCTTGTTTTAGTAAATTCGCGGTTACGGTTTGAACTTGTTTTTTGGAATTGGTTTCAAAAATCCATTGACCAAATGGTTTTCCACTAATAAATTCCAATAGCACTACCCGGTTTTCTTCATCACAATCCAATAGTTTCGGCCCTATGCCAATGGCGTTGGCTTTTTCCAAAAAAAGTCTTTCTTTGATAACCATATTTTGCCGAGGACTCTTAGGTTTTTCAATCTTCAAGGCCATTACCCTTCCTTTCTTGTTTTTTACCTTGAAAACCTCGGCAGAAAAACCCTTGGAAATCCGTTCCACGAACGTTAAATCGTTTTCTTTCAAAAAATCGTTTAAGCGTGCTTGCATATTAAAAACCAAGTAAAACAAGAGCATAAAAATCGTTTTTTTTTTAGCTTTCGATTTTAATGCCTTGGGAAGAAATTTGAATGGGATGGATTAAATCATCAATTTTGGTTAACCGCATTTTTTCCAAGGTAAGGGTTCGATTGGTAACACCGGCTGTTGGATTGTGTTGTAATACAATAATCGCGTCTGCCAAAAAATCGGAAATCGTGTCCCTTGAATAACCGCCTTGTCCGCCCCTCACTACTTCCCCGGTTAATAATGAAGTAGCGCCAGAAGATTTTACGCTGTCAATCACTCTTTTGACTTTTAGTCTGCTAAGTGCGTTTACATCAATAGGCAAGTTCGCACCTTGTTTTAAGAGTTTCATTAATCCAAAATCGGGTCTCCCAAAAACTTCGAACGGATCAATAATAACCGAAGCCAAAGAATCAATGGCAATAACATCTAATTTTCGAGATTTTACTTCCGTTAATAAGTGTGAAAAAAAAGAAGGATCATTATAATTGGTTGCTAATAACTTGAAGCCGGGCTGTGCTTTGTTAAAATCCCATCCAAACTGTTCCATTTGGGCTTTTAGTTCTGGCGCTGATTGCTCGAAAGAAACAAACAAACAATTCTTTCCAGCCAACGCATTATTGTACAATGCTTGCAAACAAAAAATGGTTTTACCGGTTCCAGGCGTTCCTGCTACCAAGCTTGCGGATCCTTTTGGCAAGCCCCCTTCCACCAAGACATCAAAACCCTTAATTCCGGTTGGAACGCGTTCTACCATCAAAAAACCTCTCTTTTGCTATCCTTTAAAACAATTGCCCAAAGGGCAAGCGAAGCTTTTTTCGCCAGCCTTTTTTCAAAAGGCTGGTTAATAAAAAGAAAGAATAAGATTTAAAGCTATCGAAAAAAAAACCTGACAAAGAATAGTTTTTTTAAGCTGGGAGCGAAAATAATACTAGGATTTTCAATGGAAATGAAGCAAAAAGAAGGAATTTGGATGTGGAATGGCTGTGGAAAGGGCGGTTGGTTTGGAATCCTACTCGGCTTACTCATTATTATCACAGGAATTGTTTGGCTGGGAAATGAAATGAAATGGTGGAAGTATACCATTCCATTCTGACCTAGCGTGATTATTCTAATTGGATTATGGGTTTTTTTAGGCGCACTCGAACGCAAAATAAGGTGAGTAAAAAATGCCCAAAAGAAAACACGCACAATACGAAATGCCATTCAAAAACGCGATTCTAAACGTGGCACCTCCTTTTGTTTCCATGCTAATGTTATCCATTGCTTTTTTCTTTATCTTTTTTGGATTAGAATATTCCATTGCTCGAAGCTATCAACTATGTGGCTTAGTAATAACCAGTGCAGGCGCCCTTATTGGAGTATTAGGACACTTACAAGAAAACAATCACAAAATTTCCACGGCCCTAAAAGGATTGCGATTAACCCGCAGACAAAAAGTAGGGATTAGTACGTTCATGTTCTTGGCGTATGGATTTGCACTACACTTTATTGGGCTTTTAACCCTTTAGTTTTCGTTGTTTTACCGGCAATGAGGTGCCTCAAAATAGTTTTCTATCACCCCGTCATACCTTCTTTATGAGTAAGAACACAATTAGACTTTCACGAGAAGAGCTAGCCCAACTATATTCGACTAAAAAAATGACTACTTATGAAATTGCCGAAGTGGTTGGTTGTTGTCAAGCAACAGTATGGAAGCGACTACACCAGTTTAACATTCCCGTTCGTGAACGATATAAGGTTCCTTTAGCAAAAAGGCAGTTACAGGAGTTATACTGGAATCAAACGCTTTCTACTCGAAGGATTGGAAAATTACTAAGCATTCCACGCAGCACAATTTATCGAAAACTCAAAGAAGGGAATATTCCAATCAGAGATATTGCGGAATCACACATTTCAAACAAGAAGCCATTTTCTAATTCGCTGGTTGATAAAGCATACCTAATCGGTTTTCGGATTGGAGATTTAAATGTCACAAAAAACGGGCCAAAGAGCAGAACTATTCAAGTCAAAACAGGAACAACTATAAACGCGCAGGTTAGATTGTTTGAATCACTTTTCAATGCATATTGCAAAGTTTGGAAAAAGAAAACCGAAAAAGGAAAGATTAATATGCAGGCAGGTTTAGATGAGTCTTTTTCTTTTTTGCTTCCAAAAGAAGAAGCCCGTGGGTTTTCAGCAATGCACAAACATTTTTTCCTTTTCTTGCTGGGTTTTCAGATGCTGAAGGAACAATCCGAATTTACAACAAACGGGCCCTCTTTGCGCTTGGAAATATGAATTTGGACATCCTAGAAAAGATTAAATCCGCCTTGAAGAGATTTGGAATTCCAACGCCAAAAATAACCTCCAGCCCTCACCAAAAATATGTTGGAAAAGATGGCTATGGCCATAATGGGCCATACTATACCCTATCCCTCCACAAAAAATCAGAATTGCCCAAATTACTCAAAAAACTAGCTCAGTTTTCAAGACACCCTAATAAGATTAAAGATATAAAACTTGCAATAGAAAATATAGTGGAGCGAAACCAAGCAACTGAAAAAGGTGCGATTAGAGTTGAAAAAATTTTTTGTAAGTACGGCAATCGATTACCCAAGCGGGCTTCCTCACGCAGGCCACCTTTATGAAAAGATTTGCGCAGATGTCATTGCTCGTTGGCATCGCTTAAAAGGAGAAAAAGTTCATTTCAGCACTGGCTTGGATTGTCATGGTCAAAAGATTGCAGAAAACGCAAAAAGAGCGGGTTTAGATCCTCCAAAATTTGTGGCCTCTATGGAACCGCATTATCGACAACTTTGTACGAACTACAACATTTCGTTTAACGATTTTATCAAAACCACGGAAGAACGACACAGAAAAGTAGTTTATCAGATTTTCAAAAAGATAAATGAAAAAGGAGATATTTACAAAGGGGAATATCAAGGATTATACTGCGTGGACTGTGAAACCTATTACACCCCCCACGAAATAGAGAAAGGAAACAACTGCCCCGTTCACCACAAACCTTTGCAAACCTTAAAGGAAGAAAGCTATTTTTTTAGAATGTCCAAATACCAGACAAAACTAATAGAGTCACTCAAAAAAACCGACTTGCTTTGGCCAGTAGAGAGAAGAAACGAAATACTGGCACGTTTAGAACAACCATTACGCGATCTGAGCGTCAGTCGCCGGTCTCTAAAGTGGGGCATTCCATTTCCACTTGACAAAAAACACGTTTTTTTCGTTTGGATGGATGCACTCGTGAACTATCTAACCACTATTGATTATCCTAACCAAAAATTTAAAGAGTTTTGGCCCTCCGATGCCCATGTAATTGGGCGGGATATTGTATGGCATCACACCGTTATTTGGTGGTCATTATTACTGTCGGCAGAGATAGAATTACCTCGCGTGATTTCACACGGATTTATCAATACCGATGTGGGAGACAAGATGAGCAAATCAGCCGGCGAGGTAATCGATCCTAAAAAACTAGCAGAACAATTTGGAGCAGATTCCTTGCGCTATTTCCTACTCCGCGAAATCCCATTCGGACAAGACGGTGTTTTTTCTTTAACCACCTTACAATCACGTGTAAACAACGAACTCGCAAATGAGTTGGGGAATTTATTGAATCGAACCATTGCCCTCACGGAAAAAAAGCTTGGAGGAAAGGTTTCCAAGCAAAAAACCAGCAGTGATCTCGAAAAACAATTGGAATTGGACAAAATAAGCCAATTAATGGATGATTTTTCCTTTCACCTCGCCTTACGCGAAATCTTTGGTTTTGTTTCCGCTTGTAACAAGTACGTTAACGATCAAAAACCATGGGAACAAAGTGAACAAAAAGCAACCATTATTTTATACAATTTAGTGGATGCATTACGCGTAATTGCTATTTTATTAGAACCTTTTATCCCCAACACCAGCGAAAAAATTAATGCGCAAATTGGCGTGAAAAAAGGCTTATTGAAAGAAGCCAAACTGGGTTTGCTCGAAAAAACAACCGTGAAAAAAGGACCCATCTTGTTTTCCAAAATCGACGAAAAAGAACTAGCCAAAGAAAAATAGAAGTAAAATAAAAAAGGACGAAGGAATGAAAAACGAGCATTCAAACCATTAAAATAGGCGAATACCATGAAACTATTGCTAGTGCGACACGGCGAAACCATTGAAAATCAAAAAGGAATTATGCAAGGACACTTACCAGGAAAATTATCCACAAAAGGAATAGAAGAAGCCGAAAAACTGGCACAAAAACTTAAGAACGAAAAAATCGCGGCTATTTTTTCCAGTGATTTGACACGTGCAAAAGAAACTACCCAAACCATTGCACGTTTTCACCCAAAAACACCTGTTTTTTTTGTAACAGAATTACGCGAAGCAGATGCTGGTTCTTTAACGGGTAAAAGTGGCAAGAATATTGATTGGGTTAATAGACCAAAAGAACTGGAAAGCCGAGAAAGCATGCGAGAACGCGCGCGAAAAATCATACAACAAGCACTACAACAATTCCCTCATGAAACAGTTTTGTTTATAGGGCACAATGGCATTAGCAAAGCATTGATTACGATTATACAACAAGAACCGGCCACACACATGGAAAAAATTCCAAATATTCCTACTGGAACTGTTAGCACTTTTGAAATCCAAAAAAAACCAATAGAATTAAAATAAAGAAGGATGAAGATTTTCTAATGCCTGGAAAAAGAGCAAACAAAGGAAAATTTAAAGGCCCGGGCCAAGAAAAAGCCCATGTAAACATGGCCGCAGGAAATCTAATTAGGGCCCTTGAAAGAACTAACACCCTAACTAGTGAAATGATTGCCACAGAAGCCCAACGAAACCATGTAACCCCAGAAAAAGTCTGGCAAGCATTGCGAGAACGAAAAATAATCAAATAATTCTTTTTCTACTCTAAAAAAGAGGTTTTTTAAGGTTAACAGGGGCGTTAATTTCTTTCAGCAAAAGGGGGTTTTTTGCTTGGTGTATAAATTAGAAAACACCGAGAATGAGGCCAAAGAATACACTGAACAAATGATGTCGTTCATTGAAAAGTGGTTGGGAAATCCAGCTGCCAGGCGAC
>JAHJAQ010000082.1 GCA_018813975.1 Microcaldota archaeon | reverse complement strand
TGTCATTCGGTGGGAGATGAAAATATCTGCTTGAGAAATCGCGTCCGGGTGAATTTTGTTCGTGCGTTGAGTTGCTAACACTAAGCTTAATCCGGGTTGTCTTCCCACTCTCACCCATTCTAATAACACGTGCAAGGCTACATTGTCTTCGTCTTTTGGCATGAACATGTGTGCTTCATCAATAAACATCCAAATAATGGGCATTTTGCTTTCTCTTTTCATTCCGGCAATTAGTTTTGATTCTTCTTCTTTTCGATATAGCATTCTTTCTTCAAACAATTTTTTTCCAACCAATGCTACTATTACGTCTCTTGTTCCTTCCATTCCAATTGCCTGTCTATACGCCGAAACATCAATAATGGTTAGTTGGCCCGGTCTTACTAATTCTTTAATGCGCGTACCGGTTTTTTCAAATAGTCCCCAGCTTTTAGCTGCTTTTAGCCTGCTTACCACGGCTTGTCGTGTCACCCTTTCGGATTCTTTGTCGTTTTGAACGGCTTTGATAATATCCTCTAGTCCATAATAGGTTCCCAGTTTTTCTTTCAGGTTTTCAATAATTCTAGTGAGTAATACGCCATCCGGATCTTTCCACGTGAGCTTGAATAAGGCCAGCCATTCTTCTGCATCCAATTCACTGGATTTTAAGGTAAAAACGCCGTCCACGGGAATATCATTTTTTTTGTAAAAATCTATTTTTCCTTTTGGAACCATGACTTTTACATTGGTTGCTGCTGGTTTCAAATCCCATTCTTCTAATAGTTTGTTTTCTCGCTTATTCGGAATTTTGAGGGTCCAAAAAATTCCCACGGTATCAATGGCAATTGCACTAATTCTGCTTCTGATTTCTGGGGGTTGGCGTGCCATTTCTTCCAGCATGACAGCCATGGAATAACTATTGTGAATGAGAATATCGTTTGCTACAAAATTATGGTTTTCTGGAACAGAAATGTCGTAAACCTCTGTTTCTCCAATAATTTTTTTGATTTCTTTTATTTCATCCCAAAAAAGATCTGAATCGGCTAGCTTAGCGATAAGCTTATTGTCATCTAGTAAAGCAATTTGTAATAATTTTTGTCTGCTAGGTGAATACTTAATACTTTCTCGCATACTCTTGGGATATTTCAAACTCGCTTTTCTACCAATTTCCGCCCAATTATTGGGTCTATAATGATTCCAAATTTCTTTTGGAATGGTATCTACATTAGGATTTCTTTTTTTGTTTTGAAAGTCTTGCAGTGCTTTTTCTTGTTTTTTCTCTTTTTCTCCAAAAAACCCGATTTTGTTCAAGAACAATTCTACATTTGGTCCAGTAAGTGTGAGCTCGAAGTTTGGAAAAATTTTGTCTTTGAGCGTTACTTCTTTTTTCCGTAGTGTTCCTTGAATTCCAAATCTTCCTACTAAGTGTTGAACTTGTCGGATTAATTTTTCAGATTTACTGCCATAAGAGATCCCCCAGTGTTTAATGCCTGGCGTAAAATAGAGGCTTCCATCACAACTAAACAAGCGGTTCAAAAACAAGGCTATTTTTTGTTCCGAAGAACACATTATCGAATTGGGAATAAATTTTTGGCCTGTAAGGCAGTCATAGAGTCCATATTCCTGCAGTTTTTTTCTTAGTGTATTAGTCTGTTTTAGTATGGTTCCTTTACAAAGTTTTCCTTTTTTTCGGACTGCATGGAGTATCTGTGTTTTGTGCTGCTTTGATACTGCTCGAAGCGTCCATTGTCCGAATTTTTTTACTGTCAAGGATGTATCAAATGCGTCAACGGCGTTAATGAAATCTTTTCGAATTTTTTTATCTTGGTTGGTGAACCAAACAGCCCTTCTAGCGATATGTCCTTCAGCAATTAGATACGCTAGTAGTTTGGTTTCTTCTTCAGATACAAACTCATTTCCAAAAAAAGGTTGAATGCGTGGTGCCGCAATTCGTGAGCCTATTGTTAGTTCTTGAACTGGTTTCCAACCATCAATGGTAAGTAAAGGGTGTTCTGGGGTTAGAGTAATTTTTTTTCCACTTCGAAGCGTAACTTCAAATACTGCATTTACTGTTCTCTTAAAAAAATCTTGTTTGTTAGTTGCGTGTATTTTATAGTCTGAATTCATAGAAACAATTTTTCTTGAATCATTGGCAAGTTCTTTAATTGGTAATACTGAACCGTCTTCTAAAGTTATTAGAGTGTCCCCTGAAACGCACTTTCCATAACCTCTTTTTCCACAAATTAGAATCAAGTGGGGTTGGGCAACATCCATTCTCACTTTTCTGCCCAGTACGGGATTTTCTCCAGAGGACATTACGACTTTGCCCAGGTAAACCGTTCCTTGGTCTTTGTATTTTTCCAAGTCCTTGTATTCCCTTCCTAGAATTGCTTCTTTGGTTTCAAACTCGTACGGCATTTTTAATCCGAACAAAATAAGCAATTCGATAATTTAAATGCTTGTGTTGGTTTTTTTTTGCGGAGAATCAATGCTTCTTGTTACTGTTGCTTGTTGCTTTTGAACTCCAGGTAATGTTGGAATTCCTCTTGAAATCCAGGGGTAAACTGGTTTTTGTTTTGTTTCATCAGGTGCTTAATTTCTTCTACTGGAAGAAATTGAATAGAGGACAACTCTTCTTTTTGTATATTAAATTCTCCGTCATAATTGCCTAAGAATATTTTGTAATGCTCTTTGTCTCTTTTGTCGTCTGGGTACTTTTTTTCCATATAAAATTTGCCGATGGATTTTAATTTGCATTCAATGCCCAGTTCTTCTTTTAGTTCTCTTTTTGCTGCACTTTCATAGGACTCTCCTTTTTGGACATGCCCTGAAGCAGAAGCGCATAAAAGATTTGGTCTGGGAACGTTCTGAGACCGTTTCTGAATTAACAGTTCTTTATTTTTGTTAAATACCAAGATTGTTACCGCCCTATGCCACAGCCCCTCCTTGTGACAGTTGCCTTTTAGATCTTCTCCAACTACCTTGTCATTCTCATCAATTAAATCCAGAATTTCGTCATCCATAAAATAATCGAGTTGCCACCTTAATAAATATTTGACTTTTTTTGCGGAGCAGGTACTACTGAAGGTGGTACTATTTTGCCAGCCTTTTGAAATGGTGCCGAAGGCACAAGTCCGAAGGACTTTTTTTCGCCAGCCTTTTTTTGAAAAAGGCTGTTAAGAAGAAATAGGGGGGAACGAGGGGACGTTCCCCCTATTTTTTTCCTTTTAGGCAAAGGAGGTGGGGTTAAATGGGGTAAGCATTTCTACGTGCGGGA
>JAHJAQ010000081.1 GCA_018813975.1 Microcaldota archaeon | reverse complement strand
GATTGAATCAGTTTCTTTAATCGCTGTTGCAAGAAGCATAATAGCATCATATCCTGTGTCTGCTCCGCCATCTGGTTCTTGATTATAGGCTGTTCTATACTTTTCTGAGAATTCGTTAGAAGGTGTAAAAGAATTAATCACAATTGTTCCTTCAAATGCTCCTTCAGCTCCTTCTATTAAAGTGTTATCGATTAAAACCGAATAAAAAGGCAGTTCTATTCCCATTTCTTTAAATCGTTTCGCGCTTAAATGCTCGTGTGCATAATTAGTAAACACAATGGCTTGTGCATCACTATTCTGGATTTTTAGTGCTTCTGTTTTGAAATCAGTTTGGTCATAAAGGGCAATTTGAAAAGAAACTACTTCGCCTCCAAGCGTTTCAAATGCTCTTTTAACATTTTCTGCTTGAGTGGTTTCCCAACTATCTTTACTACCAAGTATAGCTATTTTTTTGTATCCTTTTTCATACAAGTAATCGGCTAATGTTTCACTTAAACTATCATCATTAAGCCATAAATCAAATAAATAATCACACGACTCATAAAAGTCAGCAGACCCAATACTGGGAGAAATAACTAGGGACTCATTTTCACATGCCAGTGGAGCCACTGCCAGTCCTGATGTCCACCATGTTAATCCAACAAATAGATCAATGCCCTGAGAACGCAGTTTATAAAATGCGTTTACTGCTGCTGTTGGACTATTATCCGAACTATCCTCATAAATAACCTCTAATTTTTTGCCATTAATACCTCCATTGGCATTAACTTCCGCCACTGCTAAGTCTATTCCTTTTTGAGAATGGGCCCCCGCAGTAGAACCTTTGCCGGTTAAAATCAGAATACTCCCAATCTTTAGGGTGTCTTCGCTCTGGTAATTGCCAAAATAAATAATCCCCACGATAATCAAAACAATAATCGCTGCAATAATCCAAAAATATCTTTTCATATACACTCACTAGAAAAAATATTATTAAAACTTATTCTTCTCTAATCGAATAATCCTTTTCGCGAATCGAATAGTCTTTTTCAATATAGCTTCCGCGCAAGGGCACAAATACAAAATAGTTTTCCAAGAATTCTTTTTTGAAAAGCTTTCCATTTAACTTGTGCAGGATTGTCATGGTTTGAAATCCCCTATCACCCACTGGTGCTACGCAAATGCCGTTTTCTTTTAATTGTTCAAATAATGGTTTTGGAATAAAAGGGCACGCCGCACTCACCAGTATCCGATCAAAAGGGCTTTTTTCTTTTAATCCTTTAGCGCCATCTCCTTGAATCACTTCTACTCCTTTAGAACCGTTTTTTTCCAGGTTTTGTTTGCTTCTTTCCACTAATGCTTTTTCCAATTCGATTCCAAAAACCTTTCCTTTTTCTCCCACGATTTCTCGTAGCAAGGCCAGTACATATCCTGTTCCGCCACCAACCTCTAGCACTTTTAAACCTGGTTTTAGTTCTAATAAGTCTAGCATGACTGCAATAGTACTGGGCTGTGAAATGGTTTGGTTGTGGCCTGCTGGCATGGCATCGTTTGCATAGGCATTATCCTTGAATGCTTCTGGCACAAAAAATTCTCTTTTTACACGTGCAAAAGCGTTTAGGATGGACTGGGAAAATCCTTCTCCGTGCAATAATTCTACTAATTGTTTTCTTTTTTGTTCGAACTGGTATTCTGTCACTTTTTTTCCCTATTTTTTGTTTTTTTCTCTTTTTTTAACCTCTTCCAACAATTGATGTATTTTAGTATAAGAGTCTAATTCTTCTTCTTGGAATATGGGGGTGTGTTGAATGGTTTTGAGCTTGTATTCTTTTGAAATAACCAATGAATGACCTTTGAAAATAGTTTTGGTTTTTTCCAATACCAGTGCTTTTCGTTGGATTTCTTTTTTTTCCTTGCCTAAATTGATAAACAAGGGTTCTGTGGGCTGGCCCATTGCTTTAAAGGGCGCATGGCCAAAGAGCGCTAGATCTAATCCCAAATCGTGAATTTTTCCCAAGGCACTTTCACTAAAACGGGTTTCAAAGATAATGGGTTGGTGGCCTGTTACATTAAAAATATTGATTTGTTTAATGAGCCTTTCCCCTATTTTTTGTTCTAGTTTTTCTGCTTTTTGTTTTTCGGCTTTTTCGCCTTTTTCGTATCGGTAAATGGTTTCGGCACTGGCTCCAATTTTGTGGCCTAGTTCTTCTAAACTCCAGTCTTTTTTGGCGCGTTGTTTTTTCAATAATTCTGAATCCAATTCTACGATTTCTCTTCCTTTAAAGAACTTGCTATAAATCGGGTTTTTTTGCAGTATTCCTTCAAAGGTTTGCACGGAAATTAATGGAATGCCATAGCGTTCATATGCTATTCCTTTTTTGAGGGAAAATGCTTTTGTTTTTTCACTAATCAGTACGGGATTTGCATGGAAAATACTGGCTACTTTTTTGAGTTCGCTTGCTTGTTCTTCTCGCAAGGAATCCGCGTTCTCCAATACTTTGATGACAAAAAAGTGGTGGGAATTTTTAGCGGCAATATCAAAACAGCTCTTGAACTCTGTAAAGGTACTAATCACAAACCCGTGTTGTTTGAAATAGTGCGATAGCTCTTGCAATAGTTTTTCGCGCATATACAATTCTTCTTTATAGTATTCCTACTAAAAATCCAAGTAAGGCTAGTGCCATGGCAATTTTAAAGGTTTTTTGGCTGTTGGAAGGCTTGTACGCGTGCAATTCCAAGAACGCTTTAATGAATAGTGCATTGGCAATGGTTACTAACACCAAAAAATAAATGTTTCCAAAAATCGCTAGTTTTATGGGCACATAAACAATTACAATTGCAATGGCCAATAATATTCCTACAAACAACAGTAACGGTTTGGTTTTCAATATCATGGGCAAGGTTGTTTTTTGTCCTTGGTCTGCTTTTATATCTTCCACGTCTTTTACGATTTCTCTTGCCCAGTTCACTAAGAAAGCGCCTGCCGCCAACCATATCACTACTTTAAACTCTACAAATACGGCTGCTCCAAAAACAAGGGGCAAAGCGGTTCCTAAAGCGATTACTAAGTTTCCAATGTATTTTCGTTTTGTTAACAACCAAGAATATACAATAAGCAATATTGTAATGCCAAGTGCAATTCCAATGGTCCAATGGTTAATCAAAAAGGCAAACGCGTTTCCAATTATAAAAAATATTAGGGCTATTCCTAGTAATTGTTTTTTGTTTTGACTTGTAATACTGGCATATTTGTTTTTTTGTTTTTTTTGATCCAATTCAAAGTCAAAATAATCATTAATGCTTTGTCCGCCGCCACAAATAAAGAAAGCAGCGATCATGGCAAATAGTACGTTCCATTCGAAAGCAAAGCTAGACTGGCTGATACTGGCTCCAATGAATACGGCAATGGCTGCGAGTAAACAGTTTAAGGGGCGCATAGCGTATAGTGCTTCTTTGAGGCGCATTATCAATTCGTGCTCTTTATTGCTTTTAATAGGTTTTATTTGGCTGCTTTAGAGCTTTTTTTGACTTTGTGTTTTAGGCGTAGTCTTTTGCTATGGCATTTTCGGCATGTACTGGGTTTTTTGCCTTCGCTTCCCCTGTTTCCATGAGTACAGCGCATGCAAACCCATACATTCGCAAAGATCCTATTATCTGCTTCAGCAAACCGTGCCATAATTACCACCAAAAAGTAGTGATTATACTATTTTTATTCCCACAAGTCTTTTTAATAAATATGCAATCAATGAGTATATTATCGGGGAATTGAGCGTAGCGAAATTCCCCACATATCGTGCACACACTGCACCAGCCGTGTTGCCCGCTCAGCCTTTTAAGAAAAGGCTGGCGAAAAGATAGTATCGGGTTTCGCAGAAACCCGGTAGTATCCTGCACACAAGGCAGCAGCCTTGTTGCCCCTCAGCTTTTTAAGAAAAAGCTGGCAAAAAGATTATAACGTGCTATCGAAGATAGCACTAGTGTTCGTCACACTCGGACGTGACCGAGTTGCCCCTATCGTCTAGCCCGGTTAAGGATGTGAGCCTTTCGAGCCGGTTTCGGCCGGCTGCACCGAAATACATCGAGGTATCTCGTTTCACTCGACATACCTCATCGGTATTTTTTTGTGTTTGAAGTGAGCTCAAGACCTGGGTTCAAATCCCAGTAGGGGCAATCCTTCTATTGCCAATAGAAGAAAGTTTCTATTGCTAATAGAAACCTTTATATGTTGTTTTGCCCATTAATTTGGCATGCTGAAGGAAAAATTAGCGGAAGTAATTGCCTTCCAGAGAAAAGAGCTCTTTCTGAGTGAAAAAACAGTTCCAAGGGAAGATTTGGATTCAATCAAGCCGATGGCTTCTTTTGCAATAGCGGTTTCAGGAATAAGGCGCTGTGGAAAAAGCACTCTTTTGAGGCAGCTTTTGAAAAGAGAGAAG
>JAHJAQ010000080.1 GCA_018813975.1 Microcaldota archaeon | reverse complement strand
TGCCGACTTGGAAGTGGCGCGGAAATACGTTCGAAACCAAATCGACATCCATCAAAAGAAGTTAGGCGAGTGGGCTTCGTAACGGGAAGCCCAGCCCTTTAGGGCTGGGAGGATGTCACTATCTGAACTCTGTGAACGTGCTATTCTTGAAAAAAAGGGGAAGAACTATAAAATTAATATTTCCTGGGTAAATAAAATAAAAAATTTCGGTGAAAAAGTAGAAAAACTTTATTCTAGTAAGAATGTAATAAAAGACTTCGAGAAGGATGACATAATTAATCTATCTTTTTCACGTTTTGTAGATTTTGGAAAGTTTATAATAAATGTATTTCATGGGGAATTTCCAAACCCTGAAAAAAATGCTTGCGTTTGCTTTTTGGATCATGTATGGGGGCCAATGGGATTAGATGAGGAAGATGTAAAACAGCTAGAAAAAGTTTATCACAGAAATAAACACTTTGGCTTTTTTAAACAAGATAGCCCTTTGGATCAGTACTTTGCCGATGGCATGCAAGTTCTCGGTAAGGTGTGTTTTCTGGGTGTTGAGCTTCCGGTTCAGGGGGATATTCTTATAGAGGGGGATTATATTTGTCAGGTTTTTTACTCTCCTGAATTTAAAAAAAAGTTTGATACGTTGTACGAAAATATTCCAAAGGTTGGCCAAGGGGACTTTATTTCTTTTTTCAAATTATATCAAGAACCACACACTATTCAAGCGGTTATAACTAAAAATCCCCGTCTGGCAAATTATCTTAGAAAATGGGTTACTGATTTTGAAGAGAAGGAAGGAAAAAAGAAAATTTAAGAAAAATAACACTAAATAGTACTACACCAATCACCAGTTGAATGGGTAATTCAAACCAGTTAGCATATTGCGCTAGTGCAAGCCATAGCAGGGCTGCGCCGGTGGCGATAATGGTTTGTGGTTGGTGTAGTCCGGCTTCTGGAATTTCTTCGCGATTGCGAAACTGATTTTTTCGATGAAATGCACTCATATTCTTCAACCAATTCTAATAGTTTTTGAGAGGAAAGGTTGATGGTGAATTCTCCGTTATGGGGGTGGATAATGTCTGCTTCTAACAAATTTTTGACCAAGTATTGAATGCTCTGGGCATCCAAGTCAGTCAATCGACACAAGTCTTGTACGGAAGCCTTTTCCAGTACTAAAAAAGCGGAAAAGGTTCGCGCATAATGCTCCATTGAAAACGTGTTTGGAGAAATACGCTCGTGCAAAACCTTTAGCAAAGCCAGTTCACCAATATTCAATCCAATCTCCTCGCTTAGAGGACAAGAACCCACTCGGGTAACGCAGACCAAGCGAATGGGCTCAAGTCCAAAAAACGGCCGTTATAATACTCTTCGTTAAACGACTTAATCTATGCTTGGTTGATTTTTTATCAACCAAAAAGTTGAATCGTTTTTTAACGGAAAAATGAGTGGTTTAAATATGGTTTGAGGAATTGATGCTTTTACTCAGAATTACTTATTGAGTGAATTTGGGGATGGATTGAATGAAGTTAGTGAGAGATAGAATTCCTGAAATAATGCGGGAAAAAGGAAAAAAACCTATTTTTCGTTTTGCGCAAGACAAAGAGTTTGAAAAATTTTTGCTCAAAAAAGTGAATGAAGAACTAACGGAGTTTGAAGGATTTCATGCTGTTGAAGAATTAGCAGATTTAATCGAAGCGGTATACTCGCTTGGGAAATTAAAAGGCATTTCTCCAAAAGATCTTGAAAAAATACGACTAAACAAGATTAAAAAAAATGGTGATTTTTCCAAGCGAATCATTCTGAAAAATCCTGCGTCTCAATGATATTTTTGTTTCTTTTGATTCGATTCTACTCCTTTAACCCTTATTTCACGAGAAAAACAGGGTTTTGGGTGTCTGGGCGGTTTTTAATAGCTTCCAGGCATTATATATTAATGACGTATAATGAAGCTTTTTTTGGATTGTACAAAGACCTTTTTGTGGTTTTGAGAAAAGAACTGGGCGAAAAAAAGGCCCTTGAATTGTTTACTAAGATTATAGAAAAAGGCTTGAAAGAAGCGTATGATGCGCTCGGGTTCAAAAAAGGAGATCCCCAAGAATTTGCTCGAGTAGTGGCAGAACAAGATCGTAGCGTTGGATTACAAGCGAATTTTCCAGAAGCAACCGAAGAAAAAATAGTCTATCACTCGTTTAAAGATCCTTTTTCCAAGCTAAGAGGAGAAGTTGCTCCTCAAAAACTAGATGCCACTTACATGAACTTTAAAGTAAACTATTTGTTAGGGGATAACTGGCAGTATAAAGCCACCAAGCACTTGTGGAAAGGAGACACGTGCATTGAATACAGTATAACAAAAAAGAAGTAGGCTATTGTTTCCAATCGCGTTTAAAAATACTATAAATAAATGCATCATAGTATTTCCCATTGCGAAAATACTCTTGTTTTAAGCGACCCTCGCGAAAAAAACCGAGTTTTCGAGCGAGTGCTTGAGAAGCCTTGTTTTTGATATCGATTTGCAAGGAAACCTTGTTTAGCTTTAGTTTTCGAAACGCTAGTTCCAATACGAGTTGGCCGGCTTGAAAGCCAATTCCTTTTTTTCGAAGTTTGTTGTAAATCAAATAACCCATTTCACACTTATTATTTATTTTGCTCATGTGGTGTAATCCCATTCCCCCAACCAGTTGCTTGGTTTTTTTGTCTACAATCACAAATTGATAGGTTCTTTTATTGCGGTTTTCTTTTCGAACTTTTTGAATCCATTCAATAGAATCTTTTTTTGAATGGGGTTGGGGTAATGGAACAAATCGAAACGCAACAGTGTCCAAGTTCTTGGGAATAAAAGGCGCATCCGCTATAACGGGTTCGCGTAACAAAATATGCTCGTTTTCTAGTTTCATTTTTGGATAGTGGGAGAAAGAGCATTAAAATAGTTGGGTTATCGTTTATTGCGTAAAAAAGAGCAGTTATTTAGGTGATTAGGTACTTTTCGGAGCAAATTGGCGTTTTATGTCAACGAGCAGTGGGTATAGCTGCTCGTTGCGGTGGTTGAAGCGGAACTCCATTTCTTTGATATAAGGCAAGTAGTTTTTCTTTTTAATGCCGTGATATTTGTGAAAGCGTTCTTCGGCATAGCTCCAAAATCCTTCGATGCCGTTGATGTGGTTGTGTCCGCGACCGAATGCTTTTGAGTGTTTGATGCGTGAATTTTTTCCGTACTGTTTCAAGTCCTTGTAGGACTTGAAGTCATCAGTGTAAAAAACGCTTCCTTTACGCGTTTTTTTCTTGATGTGTTTGAACAATGTTTTGGCGGAAACGTTTTCAACGACGGCGGTGTAAACCTTACCATTTCGCTCTAGAATGCCGAAAACGGCTTTTTTGTTAAACGCGCCTCTGCCACGGTTGCCTTTTCGCTTGCCACCAAAGTATGACTCGTCCGCTTCCACTTTTCCATGCAACTTTTTGAACTCTTGTTCAGTGTATTTGACAATGGCGTTGCGGTATGCGGCATATCTCGCGGAAACGGTTTTGTAGTTGGCGTTGAGTTCTTTTGCACACTTGCGTGCACTGACTTCCAAATAAAAGTAGTAAAGGACTCGCAAGTCCGTTTGCAGTTTTTTCAAACTGTACTTTTTTCTGCACTTGCCGCACCAAATTCGCTTGTCGCTCAATCGCGACAAGCCGTACGAACCGCAAAACCAACACTTCCGACCATGTTCATACATGGCAGAACCAACAACCATAGAGGTAAAAACAACAAAAAAACAGTTAAATTGCTCCGTTTTTTACCCAATCACCGTTATTTAAAACTTACTTTGTATTACTTTGTAATATGGAGACTGTTAGCATTAAGCTGGATAAACGTATTTCGGGGCAAATGAAAAAGCGGATGGCTGAATTCAATTATTCCACGAAAACCGAGTTTATTCGGGATTCTATTAGAGACAAGCTAAAACTGCTGGAGGAAGAAAGGAAAAAAAAGATGGCATGGGAAGCGCTTTTTGCGGCTCGCGGTGCCCTAAAAGGAAAGGGAAAAGCAAAGACAGATGAAGAATTCCGGAAAATAAAGGAAAAAGCCGGGGAAGAAATAATTAAACACTATGAAAAAAAATTTGGAATTAATATAAAATAATTTCTTCTG
>JAHJAQ010000001.1 GCA_018813975.1 Microcaldota archaeon | reverse complement strand
TGTAATTGATTGATGGGGGTTAATTCCACCAATCGATCTTGGTTTGGGGTAATACCGGCTTCTTTGGCGAGCAAGAACAAAGCGGCTTCTTTGCTTAATAATCCGGAAAATTTTTTGGTTTTTTCTTCTAGCTGTTTGTTTATGGCTTCCTCGGTTTTGCCGGTTTTTTCTTGCAGCTTGGCTAGCAATTCCTTGTAAGATGCCTGATGATTCATAGTTTATAGTATTTTCCCAAAATCGTTTTAAATCAAAAAGGCCAACCTCTTTCTTTTAAATATCCTTTCTCCCTGGGTTTTTAGGTGAATGTTGTGTTCTCTTTGCCTCTGATTGGAAAAACATATCAAAAAATCTTGCAAGATTTAGAAAGTCAAAAGGCCCTGGCGTTTTTAGTGATTGATCCGCCCAATCAAACTCCTGAGGTTACTGGAAAAGTGTGCAAGGTGGCACAAGAGGTTGGTTTTAATGCTATTGCCATTGGGGGCAGTGTTGGCGCACAAGGAGAATTATTGGATCAAACCATTTTACAAGCCAAAGAAAACTGTTCTTTGCCCGTGGTATTGTTTCCGGGCAATATTGCTTCTGTTTCAAAGCACGCGGATGCCATTTATTTTATGAGCTTATTGAATTCTTTAGATCCTTATTATATTTCGGGTGCTCAAATCGCGTCTGCCATGCCAATCAAAAAAATTGGATTGGAAACCATTCCAACCTCTTATATTGTAGTAGACCCTGGCAGAGCAGTTGGTTGGGTGGGAAGAGCCCAGTTAATTCCCAGAAACATTCCTTATTTAGCGGCGGCAACAGCATTAGCAGGCCAAAAAATGGGCAGTCAATTGATTATTCTGGAAAGTGGTGGTGGCGCCCCAAGCCCGGCCCCTCCTGAAATGATTTCTATTGTCAAAAAAACCATTGATGTTCCCTTACTAGTTGCGGGGGGAGTGGGGACGGAACAATTTGCTTTTGAAACCATGAAAGCAGGTGCTGATATCATTCATGTTGGAGCCGCTATTGAAAGAAGCAATTGCGATTTAAGCAAGGCACGCAAAGCCATGGAAGGAATCGTAAAAGGAATGAAAAAAGGCGTTCAAGCTAGAAAATAGTTATTGCGTTTTTCGTTTTCGTGCTTTTTCTTTTTTTTCTTGTTGTTTAATTTCCAAATATTGTTTTCGAATTTCTTTTTCACTAGAAACCTTTTTTCCGGTAAAAATGTGGGGGTTTCTTCTAATAATTTTTTTGTAAATCGTGTCAATACTGTCTTGCATTGAAAAAAGGCCTTTTTCTTGGGCAACCTCTGCAACAATTGCCAGCACCCACATCAAATCCCCTATTTCTTCTTGTACTTCTTCCCAATCTTTTTCTTGAATCGCGGTATGGACTTCTGTTGCTTCTTCCAAAACGTGTTTGGAAAGGGTTTCAATTCTTTGTTTTTGATGCCAGGGGTTTTTTTCTCGTAATGTATGCGCTAATGCTAGCAAGTCAAAAAATTGTTTTTTTTGGATCATTTTTCTTTCCCTTGTTTTTTAGGTCTTTCAAATCGCGCTAATACGCGTTTTCTTTGTCTAGCGCTTTCTTTTTGCCATTTTTTCCCTCTTGTTCTAATTCAAACAGGGTTTCTTTTAGTGCTTCCTGAAAAGAATATTTTGCTTTCCAACCATACGCGTGCATTTTGGTTAAATCATACGCGCGTTCTCGTAACAAGCGATCAATATTATTGCCTGCAAAAATATTGGGTTTTCCTTGCAGCTTCCACAAGATTCCTAAAAAAAATCCCATTAGTTTTCCCATCCAAACAGAAACAGTTGGAACCTTGGCGGATAATCCTGCTTGCCCGCGCATAATACTAACCAATTCTTTCAGGCTTGGTTTTTCTTCTCCCGCCACTAAAAATGTTTCGTTTTCGGCGGCATCCAAAAACAACAAGAACACAATGGCATTTGCCAAGTCCTTATAATAAATAGTCTGCCATGGATTGGTCCCTGTTCCAACCAATGGCGTATTTTTTTTCACTGTTTTAAAAATTTGTTTCCAGTACTGATTAGGGCCGATTACAAGTGCACTGCGAATAACAGTATAGGAAATCAGTTCTTGATATTCTTGTACGAGCTTTTCTCCTTCTACTTTGCTTTTTTCATAGGCGCTGGTTGGGTTTGAAGGAGTTTCTTCTGTTTTGGTTCCTGTTTGATTTCCATATACTCCAACACTGCTCAAAAAAACAAGTCGACCTACTTTTTCTTGGGTGGCGGCATCTAACACATTTTTGGTGCCTTCTACATTGGTTTTCCAAATCTTGTTTTTGGATGCATTTTCATCAATAATCGCTGCCAAGTGAATAATGCCATGGCATCCTTTAGCAGCTTTTTTTAATTGTTTCAAATCTAAGATGTCTTGGCCTTGGCTATTCGAATATTCCACTATTTCCATGTTTTTGGCTTGAAGCTGTTTGACCACTTCTTTTCCAATCAATCCAGTGCTTCCTGTTACAAGAATTTTCATTTTGTATCTGCCTCTTGCATTCGACGTTTTAATTCTTTCTTAAGTGGTGCGGAATCCAGTAAATCGCCGCGTTCTGATTCGGAATGATATTTAACAAAGATTGAGTGTTTATGCTTTTAACTGTTTTTGGACCCCTTGTTTGGAAAGAAAGAATTATAACCTTTATTAAGGTTATTATATTCGTATTGGTGGTTATTTTTGGGTTTGCTGTCTTTGGTGCGTTCGAATCCTGCATTGCGCAGGCTGTTTGGGAAGCGCGAATTGGTAATTATTGAGAAACAGGTTTTGGGGGTTTCGCTTTCCCAGTCCGAGCGGAATCGTTTGTCGCGCGACATCCGTCCCAAGTTTCGCGCGGTTTTGGAGTTGGCTCCGTTTGCAGCTGAAAAAAACCTAAAAAAAGGAAGCCAAATTAAGGAGTTGGTGGAAGAAGCAAAGGAAGTTTTTTTGGAGCACCGCTTGGCATCACGTATTATTCGAGTGTGGCTGTTTGGTTCCACGGTTGAGAACAAGCGTTTGTTGCGCTCGGACGTGGATTTGGCTGTGAAGTTTGATTCCATCAGTGCAAAAGAAGCTTTGTTGTTCCGAAAGGAAACCCTGGCGGTTTTGCCTGCACAATTGGATGTTTTGGTTTTTAACGAGTTACCTTCCAAGATTAAAGAAGAAATCCAGTTCAAGGGGAGAATTGTTTTTGAACGCGCGTCTTAAGGAAAAAATACGGGAAATCGAATCGTTTGTAACAGAATTGGAATCGTTTCTTCCAACTGGTTTTTTCGAGTATAAAGAAGATGTCAAGACGCGTGCAGCGTGCGAGCTTTTTTTTGAAAAAATTGTGGAAGGAATCGTGGATGCCGTGTTTTTGGTTATTCGTGAAAAAAGCCTGAAAGCGCCGGAAGAGGATAAAGAAGCATTTGACGTTTTAGTGTCGGCTAGAATTATTCCTTCTGAATTGGCTTTCCGATTGAAACAGGCAAAAGGAATGCGTAATATTTTGGCGCACGAGTACGGCTGCATTGATGATGAATTGGTTTTTGAGTCTTTGACTGGTGAAATCGTTCGCGATGCAAATTCTTTTTTGGATTATCTTAAAAAACTGAAATAATTGCGGTGAATTTTTTGACAGAAGAAAAATTGAATATGGTGCCGATTGTGGTTGATGCTAGTGCCGGCGGTCAGGTTTTTCGAACCGCGATTGGATTGAGTGCTTTACTCCAAAAACCAGTTGAAATCCGGCATATTCGCCAGAAGCGCCCCAGGCCTGGTTTGCAAGCTCAGCACCTAACCGCCTTGAAAACATTACAGCAGATTTGCAATTCCCGCGTAAAAGGGCTGTTTAAGGAAAGCCCAGAAGTGGTTTTTTTCCCCCAAAAACCGGTTTCTACTCGATTGGTAGTGAATATTGGGACTGCCGGTTCAATCGGCTTATTACTACAATCGGTTTTTTTTCCTTCCTTAGTTTCCGAGAATCGCTTGCGCGTTATTGGGGGCACGAATGTTCCGTTTGCTCCGCCCATTGAGTTTGTGCAAAACGTTTTGTTGCCAGAATTAAAAGCAATGAATTGTCGCTTTGAAGTTGCCTTAAATTGTCATGGTTTTTTTCCAAAAGGAAAGGGAAGAGTTTCTTTTGTTTCTAAAAAAACCAAGTTGCCGTTAAAATCAATTTGTTTTACAGAGTTGGGAACCTTAGAATCTATTGAATGTTTTTCAGTTTGTGCTTCTCTTCCCCGAGAAGTAGCAGAACGCCAGTCTAAAATCGCAGAAAAAATACTGCAAGAACTAAGCACTGATTTTGTTTCGCATGTTTCGTGCAAAGAAAATTCTTTTTCGTGCGGAAGCAGTATTGTTTTGCTGGCGCGTTTCTCTACTGGAAGAGTTTTGAGTGCCAGTGCCATTGGAAAAAAAGGGTTTCCTGCAGAAGAGGTTGGCAAAAAAGCCGCGTACCATCTCTTAAAAAAGATTCGTGCGGAGAGAGCCGTAGACGAACATCTCGCGGACCAATTAGTTCCTTTTATGGCCTTAGCAAAAGGACCGAGTACAATAGAAACCGCGGTTTTATCAGAGCATACCCTAAACAACATTAAAGTGTGCGAACAGTTGTTGGGTGTAAAGTTTGAGGTTTCGGGCGAAAAAAACAATTCCAGTGAAATTTTTGTAGAAGGAATGGGATTTAAGGAAGCATCCAAATGAAAGGGGAGAATGCTAAAGAAAAGCCCCCTGTTTGGGGCGTGCGCATCGTACACAACGATAACACTAAGGATCGTACTGTGGATGAACCAGTAAAGCACCGATACACCATTTACATTGACCGCTTTAAAGCAGGGAAAAAGATGCTTTTTGCCACGAATCCTGCGGTTCAAAAAATATTGGAAAAAAGAAACTCAGTTCCCATTAAACCGATTGGAATGGTTGTTGTAGAAGTAATGAAAGAAGAAACCCAAATGCTCAAAACACGGCACTTCCACCCGCTTGATGGTGCACGGTATTTAACGGGAAAAGGGCTGGGTAGTTTTATTGAATACCAAATTGAAAGGGATCTACTCCCACGTTTTCCAGGTTATTCCATTAGAAGTGTTGCTTTTCCCAAAGACTTGCGTGTAAGGCAATTTCAAAACCGTCACAGGAAGCGTGGCAAACCGATTCCGTTAGAAGAAGATGTTGTACTGTTGCGAATCTATTTGGCTAATGAACTGAAGTACCGATTCAAGCGAAGACAAGTCTTTAGATCCCTAGGAAGAAGACTCGGATTATTTCGGGAAACCAAAGGCTCAAAACCACGCCTAAAAAAATAAACGGTCCAAATTTTGGGGCATGCGCATAAATCAGCACTTCTTTTACGCCCATTTCTTTTAGTTTTTGTTTTTCTTTTTCGCCAATAATTCCTTTGGTGCCCAATCCAGTTGATTTCAAAATTTTTTCGTCCGTAAATTCGAGTGCAATTACCTCGTCCTCCTCCAACTCTTTTACTTTCATGGTTGCAATGAAAAAATGTTTTTTAATGGTTTTTTCAAGTGCCACAAAAATACTGGCGAGTACAAATGGAATCCATAACATGGTTGTCACTAGAACGCTCAATCCGTTTACTTGTGCTAATAACACAAAGTAAATGGTAAATAACGCTCCAAATAAAGTGCCTTTTATAATGCCGTCTCGGTTTTCTTTCCAATTAACCTTTATTTTTTCTTTCCAGATTCGAATCAAATAATAAATCGAATAAAAGGTAATCGCGCTGATGCCTGCAAAGAATAAGACGGGAATTAAAAAAATTTGGCCTTGGTAAAAGGGCAGTATCATGGCAATTCCGGTGAATAATTTTACATCGCCGCCTCCTAGTTTACCCAGCCAATACAAGGCGTACAAAAGGCCAAAGACCGCGATTCCCAGTCCTAACCCCATCCAATTGAATGATAGTAGGTTTAGGATGATTCCAATACCTATTAATGGCATGGTTAGCCAGTC
>JAHJAQ010000007.1 GCA_018813975.1 Microcaldota archaeon | reverse complement strand
CCTAATACAATTTCATCCCCTACTTTTAGTTCACCATCATATAAAATAACATCAATGGTTTTGCCCAGTCCTTTTTCTTCTTTTACTTCCAAAACAGTTCCTTTTCCGGGACCACTTACTTGAATGGTTAATTTTTTTTCCATGTATCGCTGACTCAATCCAGCCAAGAATAAGAGTGTCTCCGCCAACCCTTCGCTTGTTTTAGCGCTAATGGGAATAATGGGTAATTGTTTGGTAAAATCACTCACTCTATCAAATCGTTCTGCTTGGAATCCTTTTTCGTATAAGGTGCCTACAATTTCATACAAGCGTTTATCCAACTCTTGCAAAACACTTTCGTTTTGTAGTTTTAATCCATTGGTAATGCTACCGTATCCCGAAATCCAGCCCGGTAGCTTGTCAATCTTGTTTAAGAGTACAATAAAGGGGACCTTAAATATGCGCAGAATATCAATGGATTCAATGGTTTGGGGTTGAATTCCTTGATTAATATCAATAACCAATACCGCCAGGTCTGCAATACTGCCTCCGCGTTTTCGCAAATTCGTGAATGCTTCATGGCCCGGCGTATCAATAAACAATAAGCCGTTCAATTCGATTTTGAACTTGTACTTTTCCAGCAAGTCGCCTGCCAGTTCTCGAATAACGCGAATCGGAACTTCAGTAGCACCAATGTGCTGAGTAATCGCACCTGCTTCTCGTTCGGCAATAGCGGTTCCTCGAATTCGATCCAAGTATAATGTTTTGCCATGGTCGACATGACCCAAGATCGTGATAATGGGTTTTCGAATCATTCCAAATCCCTTCTATTTGCATATCGCCCTTTCCAATTTTTTTTTATTCTCCACTCGAACCAAAACCCGTGTGACTGCGTTCGGTTTCATTCAATTCTTTTACTTCTACCACTGTAACTGGGGCCAATGGAAGAATAATTGCTTGGCAAAAACGCATTCCTTTTTCTAAAGTTACTTTTTCTTTTCCCAAATTTGCCATTACAATTTTCCATTCTCCACGATATCCCGTATCAAACACACCCGCCAAACAATGCAATCCTTTTTGAAGGGAAACACTGCCCCGGTCTTTTATGATTCCCACATGATTTTCGGGGACTGCGATTTGCAGGCCCGTTGAAACGGTTTTTCGTTCTCCCGGCAATAATTCTATTGTTTCATTGCATTGCAAGTCAAAACCAGCATCTCCTTTTTTGGCGATACTGGGAAGCGAAACACTTTTTTCCAATCGTTTCACTTGTAACTCCAAGAAAAAAAAACCCCTTTTTTTATAAGGTGTGGGCTTCGTGCACGGTTTTGTAGGAATGCAATTCTTCTTTTGAAAACCACAAGGCAATTTCTTCTTTGGCTTCTTGTTCGCTTCCAGAAGCATGCACCAGATTTTTGATGGCTATTTTTTTGGCATCAGCATATCCATAGCTTTGATGCGTAAAATCGCCTCGAATGGTTCCGGGCTGGGCTGTTTTGGGTTCGGTTGTTCCTACCATTTTGCGCACAAATTCTATGGCATCAATTCCTTCCAAACAAATAGCAAGGACTGGGCCCGTTACAATATATTCGATTAGTGCTTTGCGCACTTGTTCTCCACGTCTTTTGGTAATATCTTCGGTATAATGTTTTTTGGCGAATTCTTTGTCAATCCAGTTCATTTTCATGCCCACTACTTTCAAACCAGCATCTTCAAATCGTTGTAATATTCTCCCAATGAGGGATCGTTGAATGGCATCAGGCTTTAACAATACAAGCGTGCGTTGAATCATTTTTTTTCCCCCTTTCTTTAGATTTTTGTTTTATTTGTTTTTGTTTGGCCCAATCAGCCGTCCACCGTTTGGAATGTGGCGTGCGCTTGAGTTTTAAATGGTTTTTTTCGCATTTGTTCGAACAATAAAAGAAAATTGTACCGTCTTTTTTAACGAACATTTTTCCTGTTCCCCTGGAAAGGGTGATTCCGCAAAATGAACACAAGGGCATTTTTATTTCACCTTTATTTTATATTGATTTCTTTGGCTTCTCGCTCGGTACTCAGTAAAATAAGTACATCGCCTTTTTGACAGCTTCCTTTAACATTTCTTCTTTTAATTCGGCCTTGCTCCGGACCTTCCAATATTTTGCACAATACTTGAGTGATTTCTCCGTGCACTCCGGTTCGTTGAATTATCTCTACTATTTCGGCTGGCGTTCCTCTGTCACTCATTTTTTTTCACCTATTTGAGTTCAGCAAATCGTTTGGATAGGACATCCCATTCTTTTTTGTAATCGCCTTCATCCATGATTGCCAATGCGCTGGTTCCTACTTTTAGTCCTGCTTTTTCACCCAGTTCTTTTTTACTCGAAACCAATCCAACCGGAATGCTTTTTTCTTGGCACAAAACAGGTACATGCAAAACAATTTCTGGTGGAGAAACATCTTGGGCCACAATAACAAATTTGGCTTGGCCTCTTTCCACCATTTTGGTTACTTCATTGATTCCCAATCGAAGCTTTTTGCTCTTAGCCGCTTTTTCCACTAATTGCAAAACTTTTTCTTGCAGTTCTTTGGGAACACTAACGTTTAAGTCAGTCATACTCAAGTTACCTCCCTATCAGCCTTTTTTCAAAAGGCTGGCGAAAAAAGCTTCGCTTGCCCTTCGGGCAATTCTCCCGAAAGACTGGCAAAAAGCTTTTCGTATTCAAAACCTTTTGAAAAGACTACTCTTTTGGATCATCGGTAATAAACGAAAAACCGATTATAGTATAATTCGCCTTCAAAACCTTTAAAAATCAGAACCTAAGCCTTTTTCCAAAAGGTTTGCGAAAAAAGCTTCGCTTGCCCTTCGGGCCTACTTCGCACGGTTCCGATACCTCCCTTCATAGGACTATGGTTCCGATGTCTCCCATTCGCGGACTGTGATTCCGGTATCTCCCTTGCGGAACTACGGTTCCGGTATCACTCTTTGTGGGGGTGTTTTTTGCTAGCCCAATAATAAGTTATGTAGAAGTTAAGGGTGGGTGTACCGGCATTTCACGTTTTGTTTCCCGCTTTTTTCTATAACCACAAAACCAAGTTTTTCGAATTGTAAGGGCGTTCCTTCTTTATAAGTGGAAAGTATTTTTTCGGCTACTCCTTTTTTGGTGCTCGCATCTCCCATTACAATTTCCACGTTGACTTTTTCGCTGGGCAATAACCAGTGCACAATTGGCAAGCCTTTTTGAAATGTTGTTCCCACAAATTCTGCTTCCAAGCGATGTTTGTTGGAGTGCGTGATTTTAACTTGATACGCTTGTTTCAACTGCACGGTTTGCCCTTTTTTTAATTGAACGGCTTGTTTTTGTTCAATCCAAAATTGTTGGGTTCCCTTTTTGAGAGCATATTTTTTGAATCCTTTTTGGGGAAAATCCGGGTGCTTGCAAAGCTTGGCCATAAAGGCCGGCGCATTTTTTACAACCAATTCTACTGGTTCTTGTAGAAAAACAATGCGATGAGCAATGGGATCAATGATTTGTCGATTCCAATCCTCTAATTTTTCCAAAGAAAGAATCACGTCTTGTGGCTTGGCGCCAATCTCTAGAATGGCTTCTTTGATAACCGATGGTTTGAATCCTTTTTTGCGAAAAGCCTTTACGGTTCCAATCCTTGGATCTTCTGCCCCTAAAAAATGTTTTTGTTTTATTTTTTCGAGCATTTCGCTTTTGCTTAGTACAATTCCTTTTACCATTACAATTCCGGTATTCATTACATGGGGGTATTTCCATCCAAAATAATCATACAAAAATTTTTGTTTGCTGGAATTTTGGGCATGCTGTTGGCTTCGAATAATTAATGTAATGCCTAATTCGTGATCATCAATTGCAGAGGCAAAATTATAGCTTGGAAAAACAACTCTTTTTTTTGCGGGCGCATATTCTGGTTTGTCCACGATTTTGGCAGCCCACCAGTCTCGAACACTTGGATCGGGGTGTTTTAAATCGGTTTTAATGCGTACCACGGCTTGTCCTTCTTTTAGTTCGTGGCGCAGCATTTTTTCAAATCGTTCTAACTGTTCTTTCTCTGTTAGGTTTCTACAAGGACACGCGTTTCCTTTTTTTTTGAGTGCTTTGAATTGTTCATTGTTACAAGTACATACATATGCTTTTTGTATTTCCAATAGTTTGCGCAAAAATGCATAGTATAATTCAAATCGATCCGATGCAAACACTATTTGGTTGGGCTTATACCCTAACCATGCGAGGTCTTCTTTGAAAGCCTGGTCTGCTTTTGGAATGGGTTTTTTGACTTTGGGGTCGGTATCATCAAATCGTAGAATAAATTTTCCATTGTATTTTTTCGCGAATTCTGCGGATGTGATCGCGGCCCTGCAATGTCCTAAGTGCATGTATCCGCTTGGATTGGGGGCAAATCGTGTTACAACCGGTTCTTGTTCTGCCCATGCTAGGTTGGGCAGGCCGGGTTCTTTTTCACGTACTTGTAATTCAAATCCTGTTTTTTCGAATTCCTCAAATTGGACTTGGATTTCTTGGAGTGAAAGAGTATTGGTTTTTTCCACGCTATTTTTCGCGAGAGTGATTAGTTCTGGAATTAGGGCGTCTGGAAACAAGGCTTTGAGCTTGCCCATTACAGCTCCTTCATTGGCCTTCCCCCCATGCAAAGCTGCGTTTTTAATGGCATATTTGAACGCCAGTTCTCTTGCTTTTTCCTTGTCCATTCCTATTCCTCAACTATGGACTATGGACAAAAAGAGTATTAAAGAATTAGTTTGTTGGCTTTTCAACCCGTTTTATTTGGTTTGTTGCCAGCACTTGTCAAAATAGTGTTGAAAAGCATTCGCTAGATGGGGGTTGTTGGGCCAGATCGTAAAATGGTATTCTGGCTTGACTTTTTCCAAGTCTGATAAGGATAAAATAACTTTTTTATTATCAATTACAAATGCGGTCATGCCATGCTTAAAGTTTCGCGTTTTAACACCGTTTTGTTGTAACTCTTTGGCAACGGCACAGGATTCTGGTAATCCATGCGAAATTAATCGTACTGTCACGTTTTTTTTGGCAGCATTTTTTAGTTTTTGTTTGAACAAAGAATTATTATGGTCAAGTTTGGTAAATGCTAGTACTTCTTTTTTGGCTTTTTCAATTTCTTGAGCCAATATTTTGATAAAATCGTTTTTGTCTTTTACTTTCATTACTTTTTCGCTATCGCTTTCTTCGATTCCACTAAAACCTTGTAATTGGAATTTGATGGTGTGGGTTCTTTCCTCTAATCCTGTAAGTTCTTGTTTCTTGCTTTGAACCAATTGGTCCAAGGCATTTTCCAAGTCCACTACCATGTATTTTTTAGGCCTTCCATTAACCTCAATAACCAGTTTTTTTTCAATGAGCTTGTCCAATACATCATACACTCTTGTTTTGGGTACTTGAGCAAGCCTGCTAACCTCTGGTGCTTCGGCTTCTTGTAGCTTGAATAAGGTGGAAAGGGTCTTGGCTTCATATTCTGTTAACCCAAATTCGACTAATAATTTGAATAGCTCTGCTTCTGCCATACCAAAAACCAACTTTTATTATATAGTAATAAAGACTATATAAATTTACTGCTTATAGTTAACCAAGGAAAGAAACGAAATGGGCTGTTTTTAGCGTTTTCGCGGGGTTGTGCCTGGTTTGCCTCTTCTTTGACCGCCTGGTTTTGAGCGGTTACCAGTGCCTTTTCTTCCTTTATAGCGTAGTTTTTGGCTTTCTTTCATGGCTTGTCTTACGGGATCTTCTTCGCCTTCTTCTCTAGCGCCTTCTTGAATTTGGTATTCAAATGCTTCTAAGGGGGTGGAGAATTCACTGTCTTTTTTGATATCGCCTCTTTCTTTGAGCATTTCTCGTGTCAATACCCAAAAGACTAAGGCCAGGCTTTTGCGTCCCTTGTTATTAATAGGAATTGCTAAATCAATGAATTTTAGATAATTGTGGGTGCTAGCCAAGGCTACCACTGGAATGCGTTGTTTTGTGGCTTCTGTTACGGCTTGGCTATCAGACTCCGGATCGGCTACAATCAATACTTTGGGTTCGATAAAGTTCTTGTGATTGGGATTGGTAAAAGTGCCTGGCACAAATCTTCCTGTAATGGCTTTGCAACCTGTTAGTTCTGCAAATTTTTTGGCCGGAATTTGGCTGTATAATCGTCTTGCCACGACCACAATTTTTTCAAAGGGGTATTGGGCTAAAAACTGTGATGCAATTCTCAAGCGCTTGTCAATGTTTTCTACATCCAGTACATACAATCGGTCTTTTCTTTTTTTGAAAATATAGCGTCTCATATCCCCGGTTTTAAACGTGGTTCCAATATGGCTGCCAGTTGTCAAATATTTTTCCGTTGGAATTAATTGGTTTGATTCTGCCATTTTTTCACCAGTCATACTTTGTATTGGAGTAATTCATCCATTAAGTCAACATGGGCTAATATCATGCGTCTACAACAATAACGTTCAATCCCCAACTCATCCATTACTTTGCCGGGTTGTTCTCCTTTTTGAACGCGTTTCAAAAATTCTTCGTATTGACTTCCAATTTCTTTTCCACAGCTGAAACATCTTACAGGAATAATCATTTTTTTCAACTCCTCTTATCGCTTGGATTTTTGTTTTTTTCCTCGAGCTCCCCGCCCCAATTGTTTTTTAGCTTCTTTTCTTCGAATATCATCAACTAATAGTAATCGATCATAAGCAAGCATCTTTTTCTTGAGTTTTTCATCTTTAAAAAAGGCAACGAGTGCTTTGGCAATACAACTCCTAGCTGCTACTGCTTGACTCATAAAACCAGATCCTTTTACGTGAACATAAATATTCACTTCTTTTGCTTTTTCACCTGCAATCAATATTGGTTCTTCAATAAACGCTTTAATTTGAGGGGGCCCCATAATATTCAATAGTTTTTTATTGACTCGAACAATTCCCTTTCCTTTTTTGATAACCGCTCTTGCTATGGCACTTTTCTTTTTGGCTTTGGAAGTAATTCCCCTGGCTTTTCGTTTTCGCTTGCTTTTGATTTCCATCAATTATCCCTCTTTTTTTGGAGTCCCATGGCCGTACTAATTTGCGCAATGGTTAAAAAATTCTTTTTTTCCATGTTTTCAATAGAATCCCACTTTTCAATAGAAGCTTTTTCTAGCTTTTTAGGGATTCCTAAAAAGATTGTTAATCGCTCTAATGCTTGCCTTCCAGTCGCTCTCCTATAGGGCAGCATGTGTTGAATCGCAAAGCGCACCAATCGATCCGGCATTCTGGATATCTTGGGACCATGGCGCAAGGGATTTCCTTTTGCTTTCCATCCATGACGTCGCAAGAACTTTTCAAGAATTCCTTTTTTAGTGCCCCGAACCACGGCTTTTTCCGCATTTACAATCACAATAGTCTCTCCTTTTAGTAATAATTTAGCGGTTTTGCTAGCGGCTCTTCCCAATATCAAATTGGAATAATCAATGGTTTTCATACAATCACTTTATAATCATAATATGGGCTGGTTTTTCTTTTTGTTCTAATACTGATTTAATACTCGCAAGGTTTCCTTGGTTGGCGGTTATTTTTTTGTAGGCGCTTTCACTCCATTCGAGTGCACTTACACTCACTTTTTCTTCGAGTATTCCTGTTCCCAATACTTTTCCAGGCACCACCAATGTTTTTCCTTTGAATCGCTTGTTCAAGCGCCTTATTTTTTGAAGATTGACATACGCGCGTTGTCTGCGTGGTTTTTCCAATAATTGCGCAATTGTTTTCCAAACACGTTGTTTTCGTTCAATACTCGCTTTTTTGAGTGCTCGAATGAGTAATCGTGTACTTTTTTTGGTTGGTCCAGTTCTTCTCATCTTTATTCACTTGTTGTTTTCTATTTCGTTTTTCGCCAGTTTTTTTCAATTGGCGAAGCATGCCCAAAGGGCTTTTTTTCGCCAGCCTTTTGAAAAACCCGATTCGAGCTTTGCTCGAATGGGCCCTTTTGAAGCTTTGCTTCAAAGCGGGAGGCTGTTGCAGGGAGGCGGACTCGAACCGCCGAAGGCACTAAGCCGCAGGATCTCAGCTTTTTTTCACTTCGCGAAAAAAACCTGGGAAAAAACTCCTGGTTTTTTGCAGGCCTTTTTTCTAAAAAGGCCTCTTAAGTCCTGTCCGTTTGACCGCTCCGGAACCCCTGCCAAGCCGCTTTCGAGCGGCTGTACCGAAATACGACCGGGGTTTTTCAAACCCCGATACTATGTTCGATCGGCGTGCCGAAATACTGTCTGGGGTTTTTGCGAAACCCGATACTATTTTTCTGGTCAGCATTTTCTTAAAGGGTTGTTATGGAGAGTTCAACTCTTTTGAATGGCTTCTTTGAATGCCTGATTTTTTTCTCCTAATACTTTTAGGCCTTGCAACAAAATTTCTTTGTTGCTGGTTCCTTGAAGGCTTTCAATGGTAACCACAAAGGATTTGGTGTCATAATCCACCTCTACTTCATTAGGAAATTTTTCCTGTAACAATCCTATTAACCGCGAATTGGCGGGGTCTACCATAAAAACCTTGCTGGCTTTTACTTCGAGTTCGTGTGGGTGAAACTGTTTGACAAATGCGTTGGGGTCTTTGATGTTGCTAAACGTTACTTTGGGTACTTGCTTGTACGCGATTAACGCGGGTTGCCATTTGGCATGTTCTTTGCCAGTTCCAACTGTTATTTCTATTTCCATTTTTACTTTTTGGTCTTTTTTCAGTTTCACTAGGGGGATTTTGTCTTGCATGATTTTCACGTCTTTGGATGGTGGGCTAATATCCGAGCTATACACCATGCCGGGTCCTTCTTTTTCAAGTGATAATTTAATACTGTCCTTTTTTTTGATTTTTTTTTCATTGACTTGAATGGGTAATAGTCCAATACGATGCGCTAGCATCTCATCTGCCATGATGGAACTGTTCTCATAAATATCAATGTTTTCAGCAGCATAGCTTGGAACAGCATTCATAATGATTCTTCTTAGACTATTCAATAAGGGAGTATCCATTCCGGAAACAATTATTTTGAGGACATTGTTTTTTTCCGAGATCTTTTTAATATCCATTTTTTCACCTTTTTTTTTGGGTTATTTTTTTCCACGGTATCGTTCTTTTTTTCTGCATCCATCGTGGGGAACTGGTGTGACGTTTTGAATGTTTCGAATGCGCAATCCATTTCGTGTTAGGGATCGAATACTGGCCTCTGCGCCAGGACCGGGACTTTTGGTTTTAATTCCGCCTGGTGCGCGAACTCTTACATCCACGATTCGAATGCCTTTTTCTCTTGCTTTTTCTGCCACGGTTTCGGCTACTTTCATAGCGGCATAAGGGCTTCCTTCTTTGTGCTGTGATTTTACAATCATGCCCCCGGTACATTTGGCAATGGTTTCGGCTCCTGTTTGGTCGGTTAATAAAATAATGGTGTTATTATTGGAAGCAAAAATGTGAATGACCCCAATTTTTTCGGTTTTTTCCATGATTTATTCCTCTTTTCCCGTTTCTTTTGATTTTTTCTCTTGTTTTCCTACTGCTGGTTTTTCTTCTTCTTTTGGTGTTTCTTTTTTTCCGGGTTTTTTTTCGACTTTTTCTTTTTTCTCTAGTGGAATTTCTGATTTTTCTGGTTCTGTTTCACCTTTCTCTTTTGTTGGTTCTGCTTTTTCTTCGGCTTCTTTTTTTGGCGGAATACTTTCCTCAAACTCTTTTTTGAGTTCTTTTTTTATGGGGACTTTGAGTACCATTGGTTTTCCATAATAAACAATGGACTCATTGGTTTTGACCAGATAGGAAGGGGTCGTGATTTTTTGGTTGTTTACACTAATGTGCCCGTGTACAATAAATTGTCGGGCTTGTTTAAGGGTGTTTGCCAGTCCTTTTCGAAGCACCACGGTTTGTAGTCTTCTTTCCAATACTTCTGGAACATCCAATCCTAAAATATCATCGGCCAGTGCGTTTTGTTGTAACAAGCCAACTCGATTCAAGCTTCCAATCAAGTTTTTTTCGGTTTTTTCGCGTTGTTCTGGCGTTAACGCTAATAGCTTCCTAGCGGATTGTCTTTTTTTGCGTACAAGCGCTTCTGTTTTCCACAATTCGCGCTTGTTTTTGAGTTCAAATCTTTTCTTTATTTTTCTTTCTTCTTCCAGTCTGATTTTGTCCCATGGTTTTTTGGGTCGCGCGTATTTTTTTTTTCTTCTACTAGGATCGCCCATATAATTTAACCCCTATTTTTTCTTTTTTCCTTTTGGGGCACTGTCTTTTGACCCCTTGGTTCCTTTGGAAGACTTTTGAGCCGTTTTGGCATCTTTTTTGAGTACGCCTACTACGCCACCTTTGCCCCGATGGGTGGATTTTGTTTTTTGACCGCGAACCGTTAAGCCCCAACTATGGCGTAGTCCACGATACGATTTTATTTCGTTTAAGCGTTGTAAGTCTTTTCGAAGCGCAAAATCTAAATCGGCCATTACCAAATGATGGTTTTCGCCGCTTTCAAAGTCTTTTTGTCGGTTCAAGTTCCAATCGGGAATGCCATATTTTTCTGGGTGAACAATAATGTCTTCGAGTATTTTATCTTGGGCTTCAGGGATTTCTCCAATAATGGTTTGAGTGGGAATACCCGTTTCTTTTTCAAATATTAGTGCAATGATGTGGGCGGTTCGTTGTCCGATTCCTTTAATGCCCAGTAGGGCACGGAAAATTGAAAACCGTCCATTCAAATCTTTGTTCATGATTCGAACAATATACCTTGTTTCTTTTGTTTGTTCCATTTTAAGCACTCTCTTGCAGCATTTTTAGAATTTCTTCTCGTTTGGTTTCTTTTGTAGCATTAATTTTTTGAGTGGTGGGAAATAATTCTCTTGGATTGCATGGTTTTCGTTTGGTTTGGGTGCCTTCAATTGTTACAAACCCATTTTTGAGGTGTTCTAGTACCACTACTTTGCTTCCTTGGGTTCTTCCCTTGGTTTTATAACAAATCCTTCCAATTTCTAGACTCATTTGGCTCACTTTTTTTTCTCCAATTGTTGAAGGGCTTGCTCTACAAAGTTTCTTTCTTTGAGGGAAACACCATCCATTGTTTTGATCCCTAGTTTTACTTTAATGGCTTCTTCGATTACGTGTTTTCGTTCTTTGGAATTTAAAATCCCGCCAAAAATTCCCGTGGGTCGTTTTTGGGTTTTGGATAATTTCCGAACCCTGGCAATTCGCTTGCCGTGTGTGGTGCCATGCAAAACACTTTTGGACAAGGCACATCTTTTTTTGCTTGCCTTGCTTTTTCCCGTTTTTGGCTTGTGTTTTCGAATGGTTCGAATGCGCTTAACACGCTTGTTTCGTCTTGACATTTTATTCTACCTTCAATTTTTTGAATACAACACTCATAACAATACTGGTTCCAATACTCCACCATAAATACCAAGAAAACCAATTGGATTTTGCGGTTATTTCAAACCAAAAAAAGAAATCGCCTCCCCGGTGAAACACGATAAGCGGAATGGGGGAATTTACAATCATTCCATTGTACAAGAATCCAATGAGTGCGAGTCCGGGGATAAAAATAATCATGCTAACGATCATTACGCGCATGTTGCTGGACATCATTTTGCTAAGGTCTTGCATCATTTCCATTTGAAGGGCATCGGCTTCTTTTTTGGCGTTAGGATCGTCTTGTTTGGATAGTTCTTTGATTTTGTTTTGTTTTTCTTTAACTTCTTTTTGAATGGCATTAACCACTTTTTTATTGCCGTATTTGATTTGTAAGTATCGAGCGACCACTACCAAAACAATCGAAATGATTGCGATTTCAATTCCAATGTGCACCAAAACCATAAAATTTCACCAAAAATCGTTTTTCGGCAATCGCCTATATACTATATATAGTATTACCCGTTTGGATTGTTTTAAATTCCTTTTTATTGGCTCCTCCAATTATCCTAATACCTTTTTGAGCAATGGATGCGAGTCCATTACCTGTTGTTTGGCTAATTCCTCATATAATCGATATACAATTCCCACAGTTAGTAGGATTCCAGTACCGCTTCCAACAGCATTCGTCAAATCGGCCACCGCCGCTAGTATGCCTACAAATGCAGAGCCTAGTATGGTTATCGTGGGAATATACCTTTCCAGCACTTGCTGTACAATGCGCGGATCTCTCCTAAAACCCGGAATAAACATGCCGCTTCGATTCAATTGTTCTGCTACGGCTCCTGGTCCTTGTCCTGCTAGATCCACCCATAGCTTTCCAAAAACCACACACGTAATCGTAAAAATAATCAGATAAATAAATGCCAGTCCGATTTGGGGCAAAGAAGCGATAATGTCCCCTTGTAATAATACCATATTGAGCAAGCCGCTTTGAACCGTCAGGATGGTGTTCAGCCACCCTAAAAGAATTCCAACTACTGGAATGTTTTGCAATGCCATGGTCATTATTCGGATGTTTGCAAAAAGAGCGACCGCCAAAATAACGGGAATATTAGAAACATACAATAGTTTTACGGGAAACCTTCCGCCGATTCCGTGTCTTCCCATGGTAATGGGAATGTTGACATGGATTCCTTCTGCAAACACCACTACAAAAAAGATTAT
>JAHJAQ010000079.1 GCA_018813975.1 Microcaldota archaeon | reverse complement strand
TGCAATATTTCAAAAGCCATGTTACCTCAAAAAAAGGATAGAATGCGTTTTAAAGGAATATGAATTCTAAAACTGTAATGCAGCACGAAAAAAAAACATCTATTGGAATTGCTGTTCCAGCAGAAAAAGCACAGGCCTTGCATTCTTGGCTGTTGAAAAAAAGCCTTTTGGATTCCCGCCTGAAGCCGATAAGAAAAAAAACAAGGGTTGTTTTTCCAATTATAACCGTTTTTGGCGACAGTGAAAAAAAAGAATTAAAAAAGCTCTTTCCTGCCGTAAAAAAAGAAAAATATTTTTTTGAAGCACAGCCTTCAAAAAGCCGTTCTTTAAAACAGGCTTTGGAAGGATTGTTAACCAAAAGTGAAAAAGAAAAGCTTGTTTCCGGTTTTGATACTTTGGGAAACATTGCAATTATTGAAATTCCAAGAGAACTGGAAAAAAAAGAAAAAAAGATTGGAGCGGCTGTTTTAGAAACCAATGCTAATATTCAAACCGTGTGCAAAAAAACCGGCGCACACAAGGGAAAGTATCGCATTGAACCCGTAAAAATCATTGCGGGGAAAAAAAGCTTGACAGCGGATTATCGAGAACGTGGTTGTCGGTTTCGCATTCAAGTGGGAAAAACCTTTTTTTCGCCTCGTTTAAGTCACGAACGATCTCGAATTGCGGAAAAAATAAAAAAAGGAGAAATCATTGGTGCTTTTTTTGCCGGAGTAGGGCCGTTTCCGATTGTTTTTGCTAAAAACTCGAGCATGAAAAAGAGCATTGCCATTGAACTAAATCCAATTGCGGTAAAAGACTTGAAATATAATATAAAACAAAACAATGTTGATGAAAAAATTGTAGCGGTTTTAGGGGATGTTAAAAAAATAGTTCCCAAACGATTCAAGGGTTTTTTTGATCGCGTGGTAATGCCCTTGCCCAAAGACGGAGAAGATTTTTTAAAAGAAGCCATGGTTTCTTTGAAACCAAGCGGCGGAATCATTCATTTTTATGCTTTTGTTCCGTCAGAAAATTCTTTTCACGCCATTATAAAGCGCATTCGAAGAATTGCACAACAAAACGGTTTTACCATAAAAATTTTGGAAAAAAAACAGGTTCGTTCTTTTAGCAAGGATTTAATTCAAATAGTAATCGATTTTTGGGCAAAAAAAGAAAAATAGTTATGGTAGCCTACACATTGCAAAAGGATTTTGAACGCTTTCAACACAATTTTCTCCCGCAGTACATTCTATTGCGTTACCCCATTCTAAGCACATATCGCTATCATAATTTCCACATTCCTGAATAGTATCCGCGTCTAAACAACGTTTAATACCAGAAACTGCACAGTCATCCTGGCACCCATCTGTAATGGCTGCGCAAGTTGGAGCGGGAGGGCCCCTAGCCATACCGGCAGTACACGTAAACCCGCTTGGACAGCCACAAATCACGCTTTGCGTGCAAACAAAGTCCATGTCAATTCCACAATTATCCGTTCCAAATGATTCAAGACAAATACCGGTTATATCGGGAACACAAACACATTCGTTCTCTTCAGTACACTCATATTGTGTATATTCACATTCTCCACAATCAATAGTAGTACTGCAGACCGGTTCTACAATCAAACCGCACGGAATAGATTGGGATAAGTCTTCACACGTATCCGGCATACAAGCCCCGCAATCGGCTACACAATTGGTTTCGTTTTCTTCATAAAACGGTTCGCAAGTCCCATTTCCGCAAAGATAATCACAATCCGCGGGACAATTGCCATAATCTTCTCCGGTCTCCAAGTTACAGATTGCGTTTCCACACAAGGCAGAACAATCAACACAAGTTTCAAAGTCCTCTGAATACTCTGATTCGCACAATCCGTTTCCACAACTCTCACAACCCCAAGTGGTAATCTCGCTACAATCATACTTACAGTGCAAATCTCCACTTACAAATCCAAGGCTTTCACAAGTCTCCATGCCATAATCTGGTGGATCACAAGCTTCCAATCCTTCTTTGATTCCATCACCACATTGTGCTGGTGTTCCAATACAACCACTTTCATCAAACTCGCAGCTTGAATTACACGCCAATGATCCGCTGGTATAACCCAAATCCATGCATG
>JAHJAQ010000078.1 GCA_018813975.1 Microcaldota archaeon | reverse complement strand
TAAACCAATTGGCGATTGATAATTCAAAACTAGAGGTGCGCGAAACCGATTTGAAAGAAGAATCCAAAGAATTTGAAGAAACCCCTACCTTTGAATCCTTTGATGTTAAAGAACTGCGTCAAAACCTTCCGATAATCGAAAAGAAAATCAAAAAAATGGGGGCCATTAACCAAAAAGCCGTTGAACACTTTGGCGAGTTCGAACAAGAATTATTAGATGTTAAAAAGAAAAGCGACAAGCTGGAAGAAGAAAGGCTGGCAGTATTGGATATGATCAAAAAAATCGAGGATAGGCGCACCCAAGTTTTCATGGATTGTTTTAATTCGATTAATCGATACTTTAATGATATTTTCTTTACCTTGGCAGATGGTTCTGGAAAACTTAGCCTAACAGAACCGGAAAAACCATTAGAAGCAGGATTATTGATTGAAGCGCAAATGAAAGGAAAACCAATTTATAGTATTGATTCTATGAGTGGCGGTGAAAAAACCCTTTCCAGCCTTGCTTTTTTGTTTGCCCTGCAAATGTACGATCCGGCTCCTTTTTACGTGTTTGATGAGGCAGATGCCGCCTTGGACAAAGAAAATTCCATGAAACTAGGCAAAATCGTTCAAAAAATCAGTCAAAACAGTCAATTCATTGGAATAACCCACAATGATACTATTGTTCGAGAAGCCAATCAAATCATTGGCGTGGCCTTAAACGAACACAAGAGCTCGGTAATTGGGCTAAAACTAAAAGAAAAAGAAACAGCGGCCTAAAGAAAATTATTCCATTTTTTTAATCAATAGTTCGGCTATTTTTCGGGCTTCTTTTTCGATATTCGTGTCTTTTACAATTATTTTGCCACTTTTAAAAAGAGAAACACCACTGCCCCCTACTCGTGCCATGATTAAAAAAGTGGTTTCAACATCAATCAAAACCCCGTTTTTTTTGAGGGAAACACCGATTTGTTTCAAATCCAATGATTGTTTTTTTTTTGGCAAAAATTCAAAAGCCAGTCTGCTTTTGCAAGGCTCTACCACAAAATTCTTTAGTTCCAAGCTCAATTTGATCCCTCTAAGTCCAATAATCCTTTGGTAAGAGCGGTTTTTTCCGTTTCTTTGCTCCTTGCACCCAATTCTTTAAAAGTCTTATAAACCATGGATAATAGAGTAAATAAACGGTTTTTGATATTTAATGGTTCTGCTGGAGCACGAAAGGCATGACAGTTAAAGCAGTTTTTTTTGATTTGGATGACACGTTGTTTGATACCACCGGTCAATTGTTTGTGGCAGCCCAAAAACAAGCTGCCAAGGCCATGGTAAAAGCAGGCTTGCCAATCTCTTGGAAAGAAGCATTAAACCGCCAATTAAACTTATTACAAAAAAGAGGCCCCATGGAACCGGTTTTTGAGCGTTTGGTGGAGCAATTTGATTTGTCCGAAAAAAAGAAACAAGAAATAATGGAAATTTGGTTATGGCATCATTATAATTCGCCCCTTCCTAAAAAACTTTTTTTGCTCCCCACCGTAAAACCAACTCTAAAACAATTGGCAAAACAAGGCATCAAAATTATTATTGTTTCTCGTGGCTTGCCGGAACGACAACACAAAAAAATCAAGGTATTGGGGTTAAGTAAGCTAGTGGATTGGGTGGAAATTCAAGACCAACGAAAACCCGCTTCCAAAAAATCTCATTTTGAGCGAGGCTGTAAAAAATTTGGTTTAAAGCCAAGTGAATGTGTTTCAATTGGAGACCGCTTGCACTCCGAGATTCGCATTTCGAATGCATTGGGCATGCACACAATTCAAATACTGCATGGTCGATTTGCGAGTGTTCCGCCAGCCAAGACAATAGAAGAACCTGATTTTAGAATCAAACAAATCAAAGAAGTTTTGCCCCTCTTAAAAAAAATTGCGTTTGGCAAGCACAAAAACCCAAAAATTGTTTTAGCGGGGGGTGGAACAGGACTTAGCACGCTATTAACTGGTCTCAAGCATTTTACGGATAATTTGAGCGCCATTGTAACCGTAACCGATTCTGGAAAAAGTAGCGGTAAGCTTCGAAAAGAACAAAACATGCTGCCTCCAGGGGACATTCGCAATTGTTTGGTTGCTTTAAGCAATCGAGAAGAACGATTGAAAAAATTGTTTCAATATCGGTTTCAAAACGGTTCTTTGGAAGGACATTCTTTTGGCAATCTTTTTATTGCCGCCTTAACCGCGACAACCGGTAGTTTTGAAAAAGCCGTTCAAGAAGCAAGTCGAATTCTAGCCATTCAAGGGAAAGTCGTTCCATCCACCTTATCCAATACGCATATCGGCGTTGAATTAGAAAACGGTCAAGTATTGGTAGGAGAAGATACTATTGTAGCGCGGAACGACACCGTACACAAACGTTCTCCCATTAAAAAAGCGTTTTTAAAACCCGCTTCTGTAAAAGCAACGCCAGAAGCACTAGAAGAAATTAAAAATGCAGATTTAATTATTTTGGGGCCTGGTTGTTTGTATACCAGCATTATTTCTAATTTATTAGTGAATGGCATTGCATCCTCGATTCAAAAAAGCAAGGCCAAAAAGGTTTTTGTATGCAATATTATGACCCAACAAGGCCAAACCGACGGTTTTTCAGCTTCCCAACACATCAAAAAAATAGCGG
>JAHJAQ010000077.1 GCA_018813975.1 Microcaldota archaeon | reverse complement strand
GTATTCGGTTCGAATTGATCATCCCAGTTACATGATTTCCACGCTCACTGGATTGGTGGCAAGTGATGCAACCATTCAAGCCGTTTTACAACCCGCGACCGGAAACCAAACCACGACACTAGAAGTAATGGTACTAGACCCGATTGGCTTGCCAGTAGAAAATGCCCAAGTACAACTCAAGCGAAACGAAGATGGCAGTATTGCAAGCGAAGTGCTTGCCACTGGCGTAGATGGAAAAGCCACTTTTACTCGATTGGTACCGGATACTTATTTTGCGTTTGTAGTCAAAGAAGGGTTTGATGGCGCTACATCCAATCCTATAACGATTTTGGAAAGACAAATCAATACTGTTACAGTAATATTGCCCATTGGATCGGGCACCCTGCTGTTGGAAATCATGGATGATTCTCTACAAGCGGTTTCCAGTGCCAATATTCGAATGGTGGATCATTTTTCAGGCGAAGTATTAGAAGAAGGATTGAATGGAATTGATGGCACAAAATCGTTTTTGGTTCGCGCAGACAAAAAAGTGTTTTTTACGATTGCTTCCAATGAATTCGCACCCTATATCACGATTCCTTATTCTGCTCCAGTAGATGCGACTCGAACAATTCAAGTACAATTGGTACGCGACATTATCAAACTAGAAGCCCAATTACGCGGTTTGTTTTTAGGAGAAGAACAGGTTTCTGATGCCCTAACCGCAGGCCAACGCTATACCGCAAAACTATGGTTATTGGTTCCTGAAAGTGCAGAATGGCAAGAAGCAGGTTTGCACGTTCGAACAGGCAATTTTGAAAATAGCCAAAGCAATATCATGGAAGCAGATTACTTGTATTTAGGAAGTGCGCATAGCAGTGCGCTAACTATTTTACGCGGTAAAAGCTATTCTCCCCCCATTGGATTTGCAGAGGATAGCAAACACTTAACCACCGGAAACAGCAAGTGGATGAATGCTATTTGGAATGCCCCTACTGGCGGCGTGTATGAGATAGAGATTGAAGTACAAGTATTGGCTACCACTCCCATTGGTTCTTTGTTGCCCATAAGTTATCGGGCCTGGGGAAAAAGCGGCGCTTCTATTGTACGCCATCCATTAGATGCGGTACTGGGAAACAGTCAAAGCACCTCGAGCAAACAAGAATTGTACGCAAATACCAACGACCATTATTTTACTTTAGGACCTACCACGCTTTGTGGCGACCAGTTTTGTCATATCTTTATAATCCAAGATATTCAACAAGATGTTCGTTCTACCGTAGTAGATGAGTTTCCCGCAAAAATTTCTTCTCCGTACAAATTATTTTTTACATTAGTAAACAAGTCTCCATTCATGTATACCAATAGCGAATTGATTATTGAAAACAAAGAAAATGGATTGGCGTTTGGAGAATACAAAATAACCGATAGCCAAGGCCAAACCACTACCGGAAATGCCAACCAAGCCAATAGCATTTCATTGAATATTGCAGACTTTGGACAAGATAGCAGTATTTTTGGCGAACTGGAATTTTCAACGGAAAAAGAAGGCATTAATAGTTTACAAGTACAAATCAAATCCAATCAGCAAAGCGTGTTACAAAAAACCGTGCGCATTAATGTTCAAGCAGTTGCGGATATGAACTTGAATATTTTGCCCAAAACCATTGTGCCCTTCTTGGATAATGATTTGATTATTCAAGTAGCGGATAAAAACAGCGGAATTGGCATTAGTGATACAATCATTGAAATTTTTGTGAACAACGAACTCGCGGTTTCAGGCAATACCGATGGACAAGGCATTTACACCTATACCCTTCAATCACCCGCACCAAATTGGGAAATCAAAATCGTGGCCTACAAAACAGGCTATGAAACCATTACCAAAGAAATGAAGGTTTCCAGTAACATTCTAACGATTATTCCAGATTCTGTAAGTGAAAGCCTAACCGTAACAGGAATTTATGGATTGGAACGAGACTTTATTGCGATTAATCATAGTTCGCACCCTTTAACCATTAGTCAAGCCATTTTTTCCAAAGGATTTGACCCCTTCATTGAAACGGGAATTGAGGAAGTAGAAGGAAGAGTGCTAGAACCGGGACAAGACACGAACTTTTTAGTGCAATTAGAACTAACCGACCAAGCCAAACGATTATTAGAACCAGTAGATGTTCAAGGAACCTTGACAATTTTTACACGCATTGATGCGTTTAACAAAACATGGGCCAATACCGTTCCCATTACCATTCACATTGGATTTGGAGGAGAAGTAAACGACCAAAACTGTATTAGTCTTCAACCGGGCGAATGGAACTTAATTACAAGTAGTACGGAAAGCCAAGTAATGGAAATCAAAGTAACAAATTCGTGCAAAGTGAGTAGCACGTTTGTGGCATTACGCGATATTCAAGCACGCTTACAAGTAACGAGAAGTGATAATGTACTGGGAGAATTTGTAGTATCCAATGATTTTCCAGGCAATAGAACCGTTAATCTTTCCACTGCCTTCCAAGGAATTGCAGATGAAATTGGTGCTAATGTAGACCCCACCTTAATCCTAACCTTTGTACCCAACCCCCGGGTTAAAAGCGGACAATCCAATCTAAAACTCATTATACAAGCAAGCCATGCTGCCAATACGGGCATACAACCCATTATCGCGACATTTGGAATTGATACCACGGTCAATGATTTGGCTTCTTGCATTGAAATAATGCCAACCAACATTGTAGTGCATAGCACGCCACCCGGAATAGGATATGGCATTTACAATAGCTATGGTTATGGGGGATATGGACAAGGAGGAAATGGATACAGTGGATACGGCAACCAATACCCCTATTCTTCCGGATCACAGTATGGCACTTCATATGGTTCTCCCTATGGACTCGGGGGATACCAATCCGGTTTTAATCGATTTGATTTTGGGGGAAACTACAACAATTACAGCAACAATTATTTAGGGGGAACTCAAACCATTAATGGAAACCCCACCCAAGTAGGATATCCGGAACAACTTTATGCCAATAATTATCCTTATGCAGGATATTCCGAACCATTCTATGATACCTGGGCGCCATACGCCAGCAATGGCATGGTAGATGGTTATAATGGATACCAAGGACAAAACGCCAATTACTTTGGCAACCTGTTTGGAAACTTTAATTATTCCAATTCTTTTTATGGCAGGAACAATCAATTCCGCATTACCAATAACTGCACCAACCCAGTAGAAATTGCATTAGATGCCGATCCCGCTCTATTAGTAAACAATAATAAGTTCACAATAGAACCAGACGAACAAGCCATGGTTCCAGTAGAAACCGCATACTATTATGGCATGTACCCCTTGAATGTTCGCGGAAAACTAGCAGGCAGCACGGAAAAAAGCCAAGTACTGGATACGGTTAACGTAAATGTGTTTCCAGCGGATGATCCCAGCCAATACGAAAACTGTATTCGATTATCCACTACCAAATTCAAGTTTAATGATTTTATTCAAAAACCCGTTACCGCCAGAGTATACAATTATTGTTATGCTCAAGGCATTAGATTAGACTGGGATTCGATTGCTTTTACCAACCAAGGATACGGCGAACAATTAGCAAGAATGGAAGGGAGCTATGGTATTATTGAAGCCATCGAACCCATTGACTTGAAAACATTCGGCGGTGCAGGCGGAGCACAACAAGTACTAGAATTTGAGATATTCAAAAACATTAATTATAGACCCCAATCAACCGGCGGCGCATATGGCATTGGAGGACCCCAAGAAGCCTATGGATTTAGAACCTGGGCAACCGGAGCCTACAATCGCGTAGAAGCACGCGCTCAATTAGTGGTGCGATTTTCAACCCCCCAAGGAATGGAACAACGAAAGGTTTTCAGTGTTACAGTAGAAGACTTTTGGAATTTGTTTGGAAGCTTTCCACCCCAATGGCAAGGAAATCCTTACATTAATCCCAGTGCATGCTTGATAGACAATGCACTGGATTATGGCTCTTGTTTAAGCAAAAGCGATTTCAAAAACAACAAATACACGTACAGCACCAGACAAGTGTTAAGAGTAGGACCCAATCCTTATGGCAGTACGTATCCGCGCACCCAATTTGGTTCTCCTGTTAGTGGCTCACAATACGGCGGATTATACCAGTCTCCGGGCGGAATGCCTTATAGCAACGGTTATACCTACAATCAACTCAATCAGCCCTCTTATGCACCCACTATCACTCCCCAACCCTATCCCTATTATGCACCCAATTATTCTGTTCCCCAAGGATACCCCTTTACACAAGGACAGGGAATGATATCACCAGAATACGCGAATGTATGTAGTAGCATGGACCGCGTAACCATTCAATCCCAAACCATTACCAAAAACGGAATCAAATTTACATTTTCGAGCGGCAGCCAAGGCAGTTCTACTGGAACCAGCACGCCCACTCGTTCTACCGAAATTGGCTTGCCCAGTACAACCCATCCCCAAGTATTGCAAAACCAAGGGGTTACGTTGACCATTGATACAAGCAATGCCACAAAAAAAGGCGAAACAAGATTAGACAGTACGATTAATGTAGAGGTTTTTAGACAAACTCCCTTTGGAACCAATTATTTGAAAGTTCCGGTTCGAGTTTGTGTTGATGTTGACAAAGTAACTGGTACCGATGGAAATGCCGGCAAACCACCAGTTGTTCCAGGAAAAGAACCCGTGGTTCCCGTACAAAAACCCGTTCCCACTACAGAAACACCAGCAGAATTCTTTTGTACGGACAATGAAAAAGCCACTGGAGAAGACACGTACAATAAAGCATTTGGAAAATTATTATTGAATTGGAACTGGGATTTGGGAATTGACAGCAAAGACCCAGAAGGAGTGACATGCAATTCCACTACAGAAGGCCAGCATTATTGTGACGCGGTTCAAAGCACGATTAGTTTAGTGAAAAAAACAAAGATTATTCAAAAAACAATTGGAGAAATTGATACCAAAACAAACAAAGACGCTGTTGCGGCAGTCGTGGGAAGCGAGGTTGATTCCTACAAGAACACCAAGGAACTATTGCGCTGGATTAAAAAACAAAAAACCATTACCGATAACGCCAAACTAGTAGGAACCAATTATGCGTACACTAACAATGCCAAACTCGTTTTCTTTTATGAAAAAGGAGAATCAAAAGGCTTGTTGGATTATTCGGCAGACGGAAAACTCGCGAAGGGAATCCATGCCCCAAAGATTACTACTTTTAACAACAGTAATGGAACCGCCAAATTAGGCGCCATGCAAGACTTGCTCCGTGCATTGAGTACTGACACCACTATTGATAGCAATTCGATCCTTGTATTGGTTAATACCGCAAGTGGTATGACTCCAACCGAAATTGAAATCCTAAAAGCAATTGGCGGAGAGATCATTAATGAAAGCACGGGAGTTTATGCTTTAACCTTGAATGAGTTTGGTTTCCTGCACCAAAAACTCAAAGAGTGTATTACTACTACCCCGGAAACCCCTGCGTGTACGATTACTGGATACGCATCAGACCAAACCATTACCACGGCTTTCCTAGGACACTTGGCGGATGGCCTGAGTGTACAACAAGCTGCCAGGCACACCAAGAATCTCACAACCGAAAAGGAAAGCGATTATTATAAG
>JAHJAQ010000076.1 GCA_018813975.1 Microcaldota archaeon | reverse complement strand
TTGCACGCTTGCCAAAACAGATTAAAAACCGCGGTACTGGAAGAACACCAAGCCATTGGAGAGCCCGTGCACTGCGGAGAATGCCTTTCCAAACTCGCGATAGATCGGCAAAACTTGAAATTGCCTGAAAAAGTGATTAGTGAAACCGTAAAAGGCGTGCGCATTCTCTTTCCCAATAACCAATCCATCAAACTAACAGAACCAGGATTTGTACTGGAAAAACACTTGTTTGAGCAATGGCTGGGAAAAAAAGCAGAACAAGCAGGAGCAGAAATACTATTAGATCACAAAGTACTGGATTTAAAACGAGAAAAAGGATTGTGGGAATTAAAAACCAATCACGGAGAAATTAAAAGCAAAATTGTGATTGATGCAAGTGGCGTGCAAAGCATTGTCAATCAAAAACTAGAATTAAATCCTCGATTTGAAAGTGTAATAGGCGTACAATTTGAGTTAAAGGACATTCCACGAGATGGCTATCTTGATTTTCATTTATGGCCACACCGGGCTCCAAACGGTTACTGTTGGATGATACCCAAAAGCAATGGCAGGGCAAACGTTGGATTGGTAACCAATCAAAAAAACAAGGCTAAAGCGCTTTGTACCGAATTTGTCAGGCAAAAAGGATGGGAACAAAAAGAAATTGTGAAAACGTTTGGAGGATTAATCCCCGCATCCGGCCCGTTGCCCACTACGGTTTCAGACGGATTAATGCTAGTGGGGGATGCGGCCGGCTTTACGTCTCCCATGTTTGAAGGCGGCACCCAGTTAGGATTGCAAAGCGGAAAGTTTGCGGCTCAAGTAGCCACACAGGCCATAAAAGAAAATAAGTGGGAAAAAAATAAGTTACAAGAATACGAGCACTTATGGAAAAAAGAATTTCCACGATACGGAGTTCTCACAAAAGGAAAAAAAGCATTGTATGCTTTCTCCAATGAAGAACTCAATAAGATTGCAAGTGTATTGCCCTCGGAATTAAACGAATTGAAATGGAAAGAAAAACTAATCGTAGGTTGGCGCATTTTACGCCATCATCCAGGGTTATATCGCAAAAGCGTTTTGCAAGCGTTTAAAGCATTTGGGTACTCGCAAGCCAAATATTATGGGTGGTAAATTCAAAAAAAAGTGAATAATACAAAAAAAACAATATAAATAATTAAAAGCACATACTTTGTTTAATGAGGTGAAAAACATGGAATTTGAATTACCTAAGCTACCGTATGAATACAAGGCATTAGAACCTTTTATTGATGAAAAAACCATGCAAATCCATCACGACAAGCATCACCAGGCCTATGTGGATAGATTGAATGCTGCAATAGCCGAAAAAAAAGAAGTAAAAGGAAAAAGTATTGAAGAACTCCTTGCACAGTTAGACCAAGTACCAAGCGAAATTAGAACTGCGGTGCGAAACAATGGCGGGGGCCATTACAATCATTCTTTGTACTGGGAATTTATGACACCCAATTCCAAGGACACACCACAAGGAAAATTAAGCGAAGCCATTACTAAGAATTTTGGTTCTTTTGAAGCATTTCAAAAACGGTTTTCCAATGCAGCCGCTACGCAATTTGGAAGCGGTTGGACATGGCTAGTAGAAAACGCAGGAAAACTAGAGGTTGTTAGTACCTCCAATCAAGATTCGCCATTAAGCGAAGGAAAAACCCCGATACTGTGCATCGATGTGTGGGAACATAGTTATTATTTGAAGTTTCAAAACCGTAGGCCCGAGTACATTGAAAACTGGTGGAACGTAGTGAACTGGAAAAAAGTAGAAGAACAATACAAGAAATCGTTATAATGGCATTTTTTTATCTTCCGGGTCGGTATTGGATCCTTCTAAAACGAGTTCTTTGAAGTGGTTTAGTGGGAATGCGCATGCCAATTGGCCTTTTACTACCTCTTTGTCTTTTAGGAAGCGAACTCAGTGGAAGAAGGGCTCTTGGTTTTGGAACCCAATAACGACGCGCCATTACAAAACCAGTGGCTAATGCTAAAACGCCCGCTAAAGAAAGCGAAACCCCTTTCCAGGCCTTCTTTTTTTGTTCTAAACGCCAAAAAGCAGTTAATTGTTTTTGAAGCAACGGATTTTTATTTAGTTCTTCGTGAACCAAAAAATTGAGTCTGTGAATGGTAGCATTATCCAACCGGTTCTGCAATCGAGTGGCTGCCGATTCTAGAGAGGACGCTGTGTTGAGCTCAGCAGTCACGATTTTATGCATTGCCAGCTCGGTTCGAATGCGTTCAGGAAGGCCACTCTTCCACAGATAGGTCACTAATTCTGGTTCTTTTAAAACGGTTTTAGCAGCGGGAGCGGGGACAGGAATGTGCGAAGGTTTGGTTGCCTACAAAACAGCAGCAGCCGGAATTCCCAGTCCAAGAACAGCCGTAGCAATACCCGCCGCAAATCCTCTTTTAAAACGCTCATCCGACACAGGGGTCCTTTGGTGTTGTCTAGCTGAAGGCATTGCTTTTCCTTGATTAGAAATAAGCAGAGGATACTTTTAAATCTTTCTGCATTACCACACGCAAGAATTAATTTCCATTCATTTACAGTTCACAGAGCTTGTTACTCCATTAATAATTCTTTTATATACTAGTGAGTGGATGAATCCAAAAAAAAATCGAGAAATTCTGAAAAAATTGAAAAAAAAGTTTCCCCTCGAACAAATCTTTTTACACTACCAAAACCAATGGGAATTATTAGTGGCCACTATTTTGTCTGCACAATGTACAGACGCTAGAGTGAATGTTGTTACCAAAAAATTGTTTAAAAAGTACAAGAAGTTGAAAGATTTTGCAGGGGCAATGCCAAGAGAATTTGAAAAAGATATTTACAGCACGGGATTTTATCGCAACAAAACCAAAAATATTCTGGCAAGCGCCAAAAAAATTGAAAAAGAATTCAACGGACAAGTACCCCAAACAATGGAAGAATTACTTTCCTTGCCGGGAGTGGCAAGAAAAACCGCGAACATTGTATTAAGTTTAGGATTTGGAAAAATAGAAGGCATTGCAGTGGACACACACGTGAAGAGGCTATCGTTTCGATTGGGTTTTACAAAACATATCAATCCAAACAAGGTAGAGCAAGATTTGATGCAATTGGTTCCGCAAAAAGAATGGGCCTGGATTAATTCCGCGCTCATTGAACACGGCAGGCAAACCTGTACGGCCCAAAATCCAACGTGCCCAGACTGTTTTTTGAAAAAATCTTGTCCAAGCGCTTTTTCTTTCGAACGAAAAAAGGCCTAAAAAAAGCAATTTTTTTCCAAAACCAATAGCTTTAAAGATTCACTCATTCTAGTTATTAGTATGATTAATATATTGTTGGTCCTGGCGATTGGTGCGATTGGCGTCTGGATCTGGAAATTTGGAAGAAGGTAAAGCAAATGGGCATTATCAACGAGGTAATTGGGACTATTACGAAGCATCTTTCACGATTCATCGCCTTTTTATTCTTTGTATTCACGGCGGGCATGCTATATGGCTTGTTTATTAGTCAGTTAGACCCGATTTTCTTGTTCGTACCCCCTTTAATGGGATTGGTAGCCTTTTACAATGAAAAACTAGCCGTAATCATGTTCTTAGGATTACTCTTACTATTCATTTAATGCTACATAACGCCTTTTTGATTTGGGGTTTTTTCCGCTCTGAAAAACACTAACCACTCCAAAAAAAGGCGTAAATGCCAAAAAAAAGGCGAAAAACTGGTTTTTTTCAGGGAATGTTTAAAATTCTTTCTTTATATAGAAATATTATATTGTTTTATCGTGCTTAGCCTAGGCTTTGAACGAAAAACCATTTTTTGTTGGTGAAGGGCACTTGAAGATAATACCGCTTTAAAGGCGTGTTTTTTTGAGGTAGTCATTCGCAGCAAAAAAAATGCTCTTCCTGTTTTGGCGATGATATGACACAAGAACTCTTGCAAAACAAATTAGTGCCCTGGCATGAAATCGTGCTTGCACCGGAAAAAGACCAAATTCTCAAAAAATATGGGTTGAGCCAAGATCGCTTGCCCCAATTATTGCGAGACGATCCTATTGTACAAGCACTAGAAGCCAATCGTGGAGATTTGATTCGAATTATTCGCAACAGCCCAACCGCAGGAATGAGCACATATTATAGAATTGTAGAGTAGAGGGAAACGTGTGAAACAAAAAACCAGTTCCAATTATTGGCCGTTAATTGAAAGCTATTTTCGCGAGAAAAGCTTTGCCAAACAAGAAATTGATTCTTTTGATCATTTTATTGACCACAAGCTAGAACAAATTGTAGAAGAAAACAAGAGTGTAACCCCGAAAATCGAAGAAGTAAAACTCGAATTAAGCGGGATTGAGGTTTCACGACCGCGCATTATTGAAGCAGATGGAAGTCCACGCGGAGAATTTTTTCCCATGGAAGCCCGAATTCGAAACCGAACCTATTCCAGCCCTGTTTTTTTAACCATGAAACTACTTCGAAGAGATGTAGAACAAGACGTAAAAAAATCGTATATTGGGGAAATTCCCACCATGGTAAAAAGCAAGTTGTGCTGGTTAAATGGCAAAACAGAAGAAGAACTCATTGAAAGGGGAGAAGACCCCAAAGACTTTGGCGGTTATTTTGTGGTTAATGGAAGCGAAAAAGCACTTATGACCCAAGAAGTGTTAGCCTCTGATCGCGTTATTATTTCCGAAAAAACACAAGAAAAAGTTACTGCAGAAGTTATTTCCACGCGCGGTGCTTTTAAGGGAAGGGTTCGCATTACTCGAACACCCGATGGCATGTTAGGGGTTACTTTTCCCGCATCCCCCAAAAAATTGCGCTTGTTTGTGTTGTTAAAAGCATTGGGATTGAAAACCAAGCGCGAAATCATGAATGCTTTTTCTGATGAAATTGAAATTCAAAACGATGTACTATTGAATTTAGAAAATACGCCCGTAAAAGACCAAAACGAAGCATTGGATCGGATTGGAAAGTTTGTAGCCCCTGGTCAAGTCATTGATTATAGGTTACGCAGGGCACAAGAAGTAATTGATGCTTTTTTGTTACCACATATTGGTCAAGAGTCCAAGGACAGACTGGCAAAAGCATATTACCTAGCGACTATGGCCACCAAAGCTACGGAGCGCGCGTACAACTTGCGTTCTGAAGATGACAAAGACCATTATTCCAACAAGCGATTGGAATTAAGTGGAAAACTCATGGAACATCTGTTTCGGTATGCGTTTAAGTATTTTATCAAAGACCTTACTTTTCAAATTGACAGAACCATTACCCGGCGCAGAAAACTCAATATTAATACGGTAGTACGACCGGGAGCCATTACCGAACGAATTCGGTTTGCCATGAGCACGGGAAACTGGATTGGCCGCGCAACTGGCGTTTCCAAGTTTATGGACCGCACTAATTTTTTAGCCCCTCTAACAGATTTGCGAAAAGTAAAGTCTCCATTAGACAAAAACCGCGAATTGTATGAAGCACGAGACGTGCATGGCACCCATTGGGGAAGACTTTGTCCCATTGAAACGCCGGATGGCCCGCAATGTGGACTGGTAAAAAATCTGGCATTACTAAGCGAGGTTACCACTGAAGTAAGTGAAGATCCCGTAGAAAAAATGCTGTACAAAATGGGAGTGAAGCTAAAAAAATAGTTTAGGAAAGTGCCGAAGGCATTTTTCGCCAGCCTTTTTTTGAAAAAGGCTGTGGGAGTAAAATTGAAAAAGTAGGGTGAAAGCATGGCGTCACAAGGAAAAGTGTACATTAATGGAAGGCTCATTGGTTTTTACCCAAACCCTGAAAAATTAACGCGCGATTTGATTCGAGCACGAAGAGAAGGAAAATTCAAGTCTCAAGTAAACATTGCGTTTCATGATGACACCCAAGAAATTTATATTAACACGGACGCGGGCAGGGTTCAAAGACCCTTAATTGTAGTAGAAAATGGAAAACCAGCGGTAACCCAACAACACATCCAACAAGTTCAGGAAGGAAAATTGAGCTGGAATGATTTGATAGAACAAGGGTTTATAGAATATGTAGATGCAGAAGAAGAAGAAAACCTATTAGTGGCCATGAATGCCGAAAATGTAACCAAAAACCATTCGCACATGGAAATCCATGGTACCGCCTTACTAAGCGTGGTGAGTGGAATGATTCCTTATTTGCCGCATGATTTGGCGGGAAAATCATTGCACGGCGCTAAAATGCTTAAACAAGCCCAAGGAATTGGAGCTATTAATCAAAGACTTCGAACCGATACCGAATCGTTTTTGTTAAATTACCCTCAAAAAAATCTTATTAAAACCAAAGTAATGGATCTCATTGAATTGGATAAAAGACCCCAAGTTCAAAACATGGTGGTGGCAATCCTTCCTTATCGCGGCTTTAATATGCTGGATGCCGTGGTACTCAACAAAGGGGCTGTGGAAAGAGGAATGGCCCGCTCATTTTATTATCGCAATTATGAATCATTTGAAAACAGGTATCCTGGCGGACAACGGGACCGGTTTGAAATACCCACTGAAGAAACCGTGGGCTATTTGGGAGAAGAATTTTACGCCAACCTTGGAGAGGATGGTTTAGTAGAATTAGAAACCATAGTAAAAGAAAAAGAAATTTTGATTGGAAAAACCTCTCCTCCTCGATTCTTGGAAGAAATTAACGAGTTTGGCGTGGTAAAAGAAACGCGAAGAGAAAGTTCCATAACAATTCGAAAAGGAAAACCCGGCACAGTAGATACTGTGTTAGTAACAGAAGATGATTCTGGAAACAAACTAGCCAAAAT
>JAHJAQ010000075.1 GCA_018813975.1 Microcaldota archaeon | reverse complement strand
GTCGGATATAGGAGTCGACCTTAATGTAGATGGAGATACAGATGATCTGGTATTTTATGATCCGTCTGCCGGCAAAAATGCTACTAATTCCCATCCTGGAGCTGGCAAGCCGATTACATGGATTGAATCTATCGGAAAAAGCGGTACAGCTCAGCATAAAATTTATTTTTTATCCCCTTTCTTTTCTTTTTATTCCTTTTTTTCTTCTTTTGGTTCTTCTTTTTTGGATTTTGTTTCTTTAGAATCTTTTTTTACTGATTTTTCCTCTTTCTTTTCTTCTTTTTTCTCTTCTATTGGTTTTTCGATTGCTGTTTCTTTGAGTTTGCTTTTCAAGTCTGCAGCAACTGCATCGGCTTGTCGCAATAATTCTTGAACCGTATAAGGAGTAACGATTTTGGCTTTTAATGCAATGATTTTGGCTTGACCAAATGCTTTTTGCACTAAAATCTTAATAGTTTCTGGAGTAGAATAACCAATTTCGAGTGCTAAGGAAAGCGCATCCAAATAAGCCTTCTTAAAGTTGGCAAGTACTTTTTCTTCATCAATATCCAATACAGTAGACAAGTAAACGGTTTTGTTTTCTAAAATAGCAGTAATATTCAAACCCACTTTAATGGGTTTAATGTTTAGCTTGGATAAAACAGCGGCTACTGGCGCGGAAATCGCTTCGCCTTTTTTAGTTACAATCTTATCAGCTGCAATGTGAATGGTTGGACCTTGCATTTTAACCTTTAAACCAGCATTTTTCAAGTCCGATAAGGCAGGACCGGGAGGCAAGCCAGTATCGCCTGCTGGAATCAAAATATCTTCTGGCGCAAGCTGGCCTGGTTTGGCACTGGTTTTTCCCTTGTTTTTTTTGACAATCGCAAACAATTCAAAAGGATTTAACTTGGTAAACAAAATAGCACACATTTTTTGAGCGTGCGTATGAAACTCTTTTTCCTTAGAATAGTGTTCTTCTAGCATTCTTTTGATTAAACGAGTCTTTGAAACACGAATCTCTGCTTTTCCCTTTAGTTTTTTGCGAATCTTTTGAAATAAGTCTGCGGGAAAACCTTCAATATCCGCAATAGCCACTATTGGATATTGTTTGGCAAGTTCTTGTAGTTCTGAAAGAGACTGTTTTTTCCAAGTGGAAGTGTGTCGTTTCATTTTTTCACTTCCTCTACTATTTTATGGGGTTTTCCCATGGTTAGCTTTACAATCAAGGATTTAATGTTTTGTTGTTTTCCAGGTAATGCATTCAATAAAGTAGTATAAACGGCTAAAGCGTTTTGGGCAAGTTCATTTTCTTTCATTTCTTCATGACCAATTAGAGCGTGAACCATGGGCATGAACTTTCCTTTTTTATTGGAAACCCGAATAGAACCTTTTATTTGTTTTAAGGCATTTTCAAAAGAAGCTATAGAGGGTTGAATTGGAATGGGAAGCTTTCCTTTTGGGGCTAATTGTTGTCCCAAAAACTTTCCAACCGTGAGCATTACTGGGCCTTCTGCTAATATCAAATCAAATTCATCTGCCATTCGAGCGGCTTGTTTTTTGTCAATCTTTTCAATCTCGTTTTCAGGAATAATTTTAGTGACTTTTCCTTTTAACTGGGACAAAAATTGTCTGTCCTTGGCAAAAACAAGTACTTTGGTTTCTCCCTTGCCAGTTGCAAATGGCATGGAAACACTTACATCAATTCGATTGGCTGCTTTGGAAAAATCAATGCCCTTAAAATTCACGTACAATTCTACGGATTGACGGAATTTTCGCTTTTTGGCGTCTGTTTTGCAATTGGCCAAGGCTTGTTCAAAATGCTCTAATTTCACGTTATTTTACCTCCCAGCAGCCTTTTTCAAAAGGCTGGCGAAAAACAGCCCTTTGGGCTTGCTTCGCACCTTTTGTGACTCTGGTTCGAACGGCGAAAAACAGGGTTTTTCGCAATAAAACTATAATATAAAAGGAAGAAATAATCTTTTTAAAGGAAACTATCTCGACAGGAATTAGAATGGCAGAGAAAAGACCGCATAAAGAGGTTTGGGGGATTCGAATAGAACCTTCTATAGTGTGGGTCGAAAATAATGAGCTAAAGAGTAAATCCGAGCCAACCAACGATATGCGTAAAGCCAAAGGAAGGGTTGAAAGGACCGAGAGACTACCAAATCGAAGTGTTGACCTTCGTTTTGAGTTAAAAATCGGGCGGTTTAGAAAAAGAGATAATAAATGGGGCAGCCAGTTTGTAACCAATCCAGTTGTCCAGCAACTAATCCAAAATAATAATCTAAAGGATGGAGCGAATCTTGGTAGAATGAATATTGCTATTTTTCCAACCGGCAAACAATTAATGACTTGGGGATTTCAACCATTTGAAGAAAATACCCGATTTAAGGGAAAAGGAATGGCTTCTTTTGCAGAGCTTCGCATTGAAAAGGTACTGGAAAAATTGTTTCCCGAGTATGTTATTTCCACAACAGCCCGACCCACAGATCCCCGAAAGAACCACTTACAAAAACGCGGACGAAAAGCAGCAGAATATATTTCCATCCAAGAAGCTGTAAGACTAACGAGCGACTATGTCAGAAAAGGAATGAAAGAATATAACCAAAGAATGACTTTAATGCGAAGAAGAAAAAGAAAACAATTACTAGTAAGAAGAAACGAAGCATTAGCGCGGAAAAGACCAAGTGTGATTGGCGGTAGAAAAACAAAGGCACGATTCTTAGCAAGAAGAAGATAAAAAAAACTAGTGTTTTTTGCCTTGTTTTATGTGTTTTTGGGTCGTGGTTTTGAATAAATCCAAGTGCTGGCCAGAATCGATTTCTTCTTGGACTTGTTTGGCTGGCTTTCCTTCCACCCAAACGCCCATGGAATTACACGCGCCAATAACCTCGCGCATGTTTTTTTCGAGTTCCGTTGAGTTCATGGAGTCTCCTTTCATTTCCGCGATTTTTTTGATTTGATCAAAAGAAAGGCTTCCCATTTGTTCTGTTTTGGGGTTTCCCGCGCCTTTTTGAATGTTTAATTCTTTTTTAATAATAGAACTAATAGGGGGCGAACCAACCTCAATTTCAACATTTTTTTTAGAATCTACCATGATTTTTACCGGTACTTTCATTCCGACAAAAGCCTTGGTTTTTTCATTGATTTGTTGAACAACGTCTACAATATTCACGCCCAATGGACCCAAGGCAGGGCCTAAGGGAGCTGCTGGCGTTGCTTTGCCACCTTCGATCATAACTGAAACTTCTGTCATTTAATCACCTTTCTTTTTCACCAAAAAAAATCAATTTTTTCCAATTTTTTTCTTTTTTTATTCTATTTTTTGTGATCGCAAAAATCTTTTTATTTTTCTTTTTTCAATTCTCCTTTTTGTTTTTGGTTTCTCTTTTTATTCTTTGATAATGCGAACGCTTTCTGCTTTTGTGGTTAAGGGAATTTTAACCGCGGCCTCTAATAATTCAACGGTTACCTCTTCTTTGGATTCGTTCACGCGCAATATTCTGCACTTTTCTCCTTTAAATGGTCCGGAAATCAATTCTGCTTTGTCGCCTTCTTTAATGGATTGCATTAATGGCTTTGCTTCTAATAAACTGGATAGCTCTTCAATCTTGATTTCGCCTTCTACCATGCCTCTTCCTTTTATTTGTGGCATGTTCGCAAGGCTCCTTCTAACGGTTAATTCATTATCGGCTTCGATTAGCACATAGCCCTTCAAATTAGGGATTACGGCAACCGAATAAATGCCCAACCCTTCTTTTTGAACGCGATTGGCTAGAATATCCACTACAAGAGATTCTTGTCCAACGGTTGTACGAATCGCATAAATCACTTTTTTCACCTGTACGCGCCAATAAACCCAATAGAAATGAACAAAAAAATAATCGCCAAAAAAAAGGGTTTTTTGGTACTAAAAAATAAGCGAGAAAGCTTTTAAAAACGTGTTTTTTAGTGTCCAATCCCAAAAAATGTGAATAAAAAGTATACAATAAAGCCGATAATCCCAATGAGAACAATTCCAATTCCCGTAATTTTGCTCATTTGAAGGAATTCTTGGCTATTGGGCTTTTTGCTTACAATAAAAATGCGCTTGCTTGACTGAAAAAAATTTCCCAACATTGCTTTAATATTCAATACAATCACCTTTTTGTTTTAACCACTAAATTCAATGCCCAAGTCAACTTCTTCATTACTTGTCAAGGTTCTAGCACCATCCAAGTAAGGGAATCTTCCGCCCGCAATTACCACCATAGCTTGAATCTTATTCTTAGCAAGCTTTTCATTAATCATGGCACCCCAAATAATATGAGCATTCGAATGGATTTTAGCGGAAACCGTTTCAACAATCAACTCGGCTTCGCGCAATGTCATATCATTACCACCAATCACATTTATCAATGCACGGGAAGCATCACTAATATCCACATCCAATAACGGAGAAGTTAACGCATTTTCCACGGCTTCCAATGCACGTGCTTCTCCCGCGCCTTCTGCCGTGCTTTCTCCCAAACCAATCATAGCAGCACCGCCTTTTTCCAGAATGGTTCGCAAGTCTGCAAAATCCAGGTTAATTAAACCGGGCTTGGTAACCATTTCAGTAATTCCTTTTACAGCATTGGTTAAAACCTCATCCGCTACTTTAAAAGCGACATTAACAGGCAAGTCTGGTGCAATCTCGAGAATTTTATCGTTTGGAATAATAATAATCGTGTCCGCGTTTTTGCGCAAATTATCCAATCCTTGCAATGCATTTTCCATTCTTCTTTTCCCTTCAACCGTAAACGGCAAGGTAACAATTGCCAAGGTAAGGGCATTCATTTCTTTTCCCAATTGAGCAACAACAGGTGCCGCACCAGTTCCCGTGCCACCACCCAATCCGCACGTTACAAAAATCAAATCACTTTTTTCAAGAGACTCCTTCAAATCATCAATGGATTCTTTAGCAGCGCTTTCTCCAACACTGGGGTTGCTTCCACTACCCAATCCACGCGTTAGCTTTTTGCCAATCAATAGTTTTCGATCAGAAGTGGTGCTTAAGAGGTCTTGGGCATCTGTATTAACCGCAAAGGTTTTGGCGCCTTCAATTCCCACTTCACTCATGCGTTCTAGGGTATTACAGCCACCGCCACCAACGCCCACTACGCTAATTTTGGCTTGGCTTACCTCTAATAATTTGACTAAATCCTCATCATTCAAATGCGCTTCTCTTCTGCGTACGCTGGTTTCTTGGATACCAATGGTTTTAGCGCGTTTTACTGCATTCAATACAACATCTTTCACTCGCACACCTCTTTCTTCCAAACGGCTCCTTTATTAATTCAATAATAAATGTTTAGTAGTTATTGTATTAAAACTCTGCATAAAAGAATTTAAAAACAAAAAGGATTTTTTCCAGGAGCGCCCTATGAATCCAAAAGCCCAAAAAATTGCTTTCGACATAACAAAATTGCGCATTCAAGGCGCGAGCCGTATTCAAGCAGCAGCCATTCAAGCACTATATTGGACTGCTCAACAAACCAAGGCAAAAACTCCCAAATCCTTTCAAAAAGAACTCGAACAAACCGGCCTTGTTCTAATGAAGGCAAGGCCAACCGAACCAGACCTGCGAACCGCGATTCGCATTATTTGGAAAGCAGTTTTCACTAAAAAACAGGGTTTTTTAGAAGCAAAAAAGGCTGTTTTACAGGCCTGCGAGGACTTTTCAAAAAATCGTAAAAGCGCCTTGGAAAAAATTGCTATAATTGGGGCCCAACAAATCCCCCAAAACGCGGTTATACTAACTCATTGTCACTCGCACACCGTAGCAGCAATTTTAAAAAAAGCCAAAAAGAAAATCAAGCACGTTTATTGCACGGAAACCAGACCCTTGTTTCAAGGGAGAATTACCGCCACAAACTTGGCAAAGGCTGGAATTCCAGTTACTCAAATCGTGGATAGTGCTGCCGCTCGAATCCTGAAAACTCAAAACGTGAACGTGTTTGTAACGGGTTGTGATGCAATACTGGCCAATGGAACCGTAATAAACAAGATTGGGACAAGAGAAATTTCTTTGGCAGCCAAACAAAACAACGTGCCTCACTTAATTTTTTCTTCTTCGCATTCTTTTGATCCATTAACGTTTTTTGGGTGGCAAGAACCCATTGAAGAAAGAAGCTGGAAAGAAGTGTGGCCCAAAAAACCGAAGAAAGTGAGGATTTTAAATCCTGCGTTTGATGAAACACCTGCAAATCACGTACAAAAAATTGTGTGCGAGTACGGTTCTTTTGCTCCAAAAGCATTTGTTACTCGAATGAAAAAAGAATTTAAGGTACAACACGACAAAAAAGAATATTTGAATATTTTGCGCAAACTAAAAAAATAGAATGCGTTGTAGGAAATGCCGACTGCACGAAAAGCACGAATGAAACGAAAACAAACACAAAAAGCCTGGAAAAAAAGGCAAAAATTACGGCAGTTATTCGAACTGGATAGAAAAAAAATTAAATGCGCACAAATATTTTGTGAAAACAAAAAATGGATAGCTCCGAGCGCGGATAATCGAAATCTAGCCACAGTAGAAAGTATACACCGGATTAAATTTTTTACTTTAATAAGAGCACTAAGAAAACGTTTTAAGAATCGAAGAATAGAAGTATTAGATGAAGGGGCCGAAAACAGTAGTTTTGCTCGCAAACTACAAAAAAAAGTCGAAAAAGAATTCGGGCCCAATAGTATTCGGGTTATAAGAACAGACATTAGAAAACGCGGAGTGCCAACTTCGAATCTTGTAAACACCCCTTCCGAAAGACTGGTTGAAACATTTGGCAAAAACAGGTTTCACCTGGTGGTTTCAAGCTTTACCGGATTAAATTATACTAAAGTAAATTCAGTCAAGGCACTAGCAAATGCAATCGAAGTTTTAAGATCTGGCGGAGAAGCCAGAATTTGTTCCAACGTTATTAAAGACTCTGATATTAAAACGATTGAAAAAAATTTTCGCAATGTTTATATAGTCCGTAATGAGTTTCGAATTGTAATCTTCAAAAGGTAGGTAAAACCAGTTTTATTCTAAGCTAGCGGGATCGCTTGTGCGAATAATTCCATATTTTGGAACCTGAATGGCGTAATTAAAGTCTAGGGTTTGAAAGGATTGAATGTTCTGGTCAAAAGAAAGAGAAAGATC
>JAHJAQ010000074.1 GCA_018813975.1 Microcaldota archaeon | reverse complement strand
TCCATGGAAAAAACACCATCCGTTGCAATCAAAATCCCTATTGGATTTTGTTTTTGGGCTTTTTGTAATTGTTTTCGAAGCTCTTCCATGTTTCGATGTGGAAAAATCATTTTGTCTGCTTTGCTTAGTCTCACCCCATCAATAATGCTTCCATGATTTAGTTCGTCGCTGATTACAATCCATCCTTTGGTTAAAACCGCGGGCAATAATCCAGAGTTTACAGTGAAACCGGATTGATAGTACAATGCAGCGTCGGTTTCTTTGTAGTGCGCGATTTTTTTTTCGAGTTCTTTGTGTAATTCCATGGTGCCGGCGATTGCTCGAACACTTCCCGAACCCGCACCATACTTTTCCGTGGCTTCTATTGCCGCTTTTTTTAATTCCATTCGATTGCTGAGCCCCAAATAATTGTTCGCGCATAATAGGATTTGTTCTTTTCCTTCGATTATTGCGGTTGGTCCACTAGCGCTTTGTAATGGTTTTGGGTTCCAATCCAAACCCGCTTCTTTTAGTTCTGTTACAGTATCAAAAAACATTTTTTCAATATTCATGGCTTCAACTCCTTTTTTTTGCTTCTTCGATAATACACCAATCCTAAAATAATCGCAATAATCGCATAATACACTTCAAACGCCCAGTCAATTGAAATAAAAGTAGCGTTACTCATTTCTTCTATTCCTTGGGTAATCAAATAACTCGTGGTTTGTGACGGGCAATCGCTTCCCGCTTCACATTGTACATTATGGTGAATGGGAAACAGCACAATATTCAATATTACAAAAATGAGTATTCCTAATAAGATGCCTTTGTTCATGTTTTTTTCTCCTTTCAATTACAGAACCCCTTGTTTTCAATTTAAAAAAAGATCATTTTCCTGGTTTTTCGACAACTGTTGATTTTTTTTTATCTTCTCCAGGGGCCTTGTTTTGGTTTTGAGTGTGGTGGAGTTTTAGAAGGTTTTACCTCTACTTTTTGATTTTTTTTAAGGATAGTGGTTTTTGGTTTTTCGGGCCATCGAATATCATGCACTATGGCAAATCCATTTTGGGTAAGTGCATTAAGTGTTTCACTGCGTGAGCTAACTTCGAGTCCTCTTGCAGGAATAACAATAACCTCTGACTTTCGATAACTCGGTAAACCACTGTCACTGCACACGCGCAATTCAACTCTTTTCCCATTAATAATTGTACTGGGAAAAACATACTGTGGAACTCGTTTGAAACCATGTGCAAATCTTTCATTACGAACTTTTTTGAGTCTTAATATTCTTCTCTTTAATCCACTACTAACCGTGTCACCAATCTTAACATATCGTTTCCAATACATGTGCCTTTTATTTTTTTTATTACGCAATCTCGGTCCAATAAGGTACCCTGTATTTTGTGGTGAAACTCTTTTGTTTATGGGTGCAAGATTTTCCAAAACTGAAAAAAAGATATGCGCATTACCATGTTTTTCTAGTTGAGGATAAACTTTTTTGATCCACTCTTCTGTTGCGTTTCGTTCAACAGCTTGACCGCCAAATACTAATTCTGGAAAAACAATAATAAGCGGTCTTTTACTCGCATCTCGAAGGGCTGTTCTAACCATTTGGTTCATGCCCTTAAAATCAGTTGGTCGCGTATCAACTAGTGCAAATAAGATATTATCGCGTTCAAGCCAAAGCATAATTATTACTGGTCAAAAGAAGAATTTAAATAAATTGGTTAACAAAAGCCCAAAAATTTTTTGAAAAATCGTTTTTTTATCGATTTTGTTTTATTATAACGACCTAAAACCTAAAAGAAACCCGTATTACGCTTTGTTTACTTTTTTTGCTTTTTGTTAATAAACAAAGGCGTTAACATTCTTCTTTTTTGAAAAGAAACGTTAATTTTCCTCTATACATAATTCAAAACGTATTTATAGGAGATTGAGTGTAATACTAACAGAATTGTTTTTGGTGCATTTTTGGTGCGATTAAAAGCAATTAGAGCCTTTAGTAAAAAAATTTTTTTTGTAGGAGGAGGAAAACGCATGAAAACATTAGTGGAAAGTGCAGTGGACAAATCCAATGCTCGAGTAGAAGAAAAGCTAGACGATTTTGGCACCCCCAAAATTATGGTTGTTGGTGTTGGTGGAGCAGGCTGTAATACGGTTAATCGCTTGGCCAATATGGGTGCGCCTGGAAGCCAGTTAGTAGCGGTTAATACTGATAAACAACATTTGGCAATTATTAATGATGAATTAACCAAGATTTTGATTGGAAAAAGTGTTACTCGTGGTTTGGGGGCTGGCGGCTATCCTGAAATGGGTGCCAAAGCAGCAGAAGTTTCTCGCGGAGCACTAGAAGAGGTTCTTTCCGGAGTTGATATGTTGTTCTTGTCAGCAGGAATGGGTGGCGGAACCGGAACAGGAGCCGCGCCAATTATTGCGGAAATTGCCAAAGACCAAGGTGCTATTGTAATTGCCATGGTAACCTATCCTTTCGCTTTGGAAAGAGCGCGAATCCTAAAAGCAGAGGATGGCATTAATGTCTTGCGCAAAGTAACCGATACCGTGGTTGTTATTGACAACAATCGATTAGTAGAATTGGTTCCAAATCTTCCCATGCAAGACGCTTTCAAAGTTGCAGATGAAGTTGTTGCTAGAACCGTTCGCGGCATTACAGAAACCATTACCCAACCATCCCTAATCAATCTTGATTACGCGGATGTTCGATCCATTATGAGCAGCAAAGGTCTTTCTGTTATCGCGGTTGGAGAAAGCAAATCAGTTGACAAGGTTAACGAGGTTGTAGAAGACACTTTGAATAACGCCTTATTGGATGTGGATATTGGCGGTGCCAATGGCTGTTTGATTCACATTACCGGGGGAGCAGAACTAACCCTTGGAGAAGCAAATGCAATCGGCGAAATGCTTACCGAACGAGTAGACCCAAAAGCAAGTGTTATTTGGGGTGCACGAGTAGACCCTACCTTTGAAAACAAAATCGAAGTTATTACCATTTTTACCGGGGTAAATTCTCCGTACATTCATGGTGATGGTTCGGTAACCCACCAATCCCAAAAAGTTCCTCAAAGAGGAGAACTAAGACTGGGTTACATTTAGGACTAAAAAGCACCTCCTACAAACGGTTTTTTTTACGGCCATAAAAAAAATCGTTAAATAGAGTTTTGGGCCTTTTCGAAAAAAAGGTCTTGGGGAATTTTTCCCCTTTCTTTTTCTTTTTTCCCGGTTTCGACCGGGAGCACCGAGTTGCAAGGGCTATCTTCGATAGCCCGACAAGACATGTTTTTTTTCTGCTTTTTTTTTTTTGATAAAATCCGGTACGGCACCTAGTTTCAAATACTTTTCTTGTACTTTTGGGGGCAAGGCAAAAAAATCAATTACTTTTTTTCGACAATCCTTGTGGCCACACTGACAATAAAAAACAAATAGTTTCTCCTTTTTCAAAATCCTTGTCAGCAAAAATTCCTTTTCCAAGAGCGGATTTTTTCACCATGAACTTTGCCATGCACTTTCAAAAAGAAGATTATTCTTTTATAACCCAATGGGCAGTACATTCGCGATAATGAGTGGTAATAATATCCAAATGAAAATCCTGCCTACTAATTTTTCTGTTTCTTTTTCACTCATGTGCAAAAAGCCCAGATAAGGAGTAATCATGTATTGGGCGATTTTTCCGCCATCCAATGGGTTTACGGGCAAAAAGTTGGCAATCGCCACCAGCAAGGATAATACTACAAACCAGAATACAATGCTGCTAATGATTTGGAATAGTTGCGCGAATAATACAAGGTCTTGGGGTGGCGTGTAATCTGGATTGGGAATGGCTTCCACGTGAATTCCAATCCTGCCCAACGCATTTGGCGATAGTGTTTTTTCAAAAACGATTCCGTCTTTTTCTAATAATAGTGTTTTGGGTTTTCCCTGGTTTTCAACCGTTAATAGTTGCAGGGTAGCCGCTAGGTTTGAAACGTTTTGGTCATTTACTGCTAACAAATTCGTGTTCGCATCTATTTGTCCGTATGCGGGAGATTCAAAAAACTCGCCGCACACCGTAAAGTTTTGATCCACATCAGAAATTTTTACGCCAATAGAACTGTTTTCTTGTATTTCAGTGAAAGCCGGGCTTACTAACGGGCTTACCACAAACTGCATTACCAATAAGGATAATATCCCAATAACAAAAAAAGAAAACAAGTTAGCGGTTGGACCGGCACTTAAAATGTGAATTTGTTTTTTCTTTTCCATTTTTTCCATTTTTTTTTCGTCTGGTTTGACAAAAGCACCGATTGGCAAAAATCCCGCTACTAATAAACCGGATCCTTTTATTTTGAGCTTGTGCCTTCTGGCCAAAAATCCATGGGCACCTTCATGAATAAATAGTATGGCAATTAATGAAATCCATGCTTCGATTGGAACAAAGATTGGAACGTTTGGTGTTTGAACCCCGGGAATAATGGGCGCGATTCCAGGACAGGCTTGTTTGCCCGCCAATATTTTTTCAATGCCATCAATGCCTTGAAAGAATAACGCTAATAAAATAAATCCAGAAAATCCAAATAATCCAAAAAAGAATTGGTACGCAATCAGCGGACCGGTTACTAATGGATTGTTTGTTAAATTGTTTCCAAGGAAAAATCCAAACAATCCTCCTAATACTACAATAGTAATAATGAATAATAACCATCGTTTCCATTGGCTGTTGAGTTTTCTTCCCCAAAAATAATCCACTGCAATAGCTCCAAAGCCTAAAACAGCTCCGATTTCTGCCATCCATTCCAGCCATTTGGAATCTTTAAAACAATCAAAGTAACGGTTAAAGCGATTGGTTTCCCACATGGAAAAAATATACCATGTCTTGCTATCGGGAGAAAACTTTCGAATCAAAAAAGTACTTACTAATAGGATTCCCAGAATGCCTGCTAGAATATGAGATAGCTCTACTTGAGAGGCCATTCCTTGGCCTAAAAAAACGAGTAGTAAAAGGCCGAATAATAGGGCCCAATAATCTCTGGGGGTAATTCGCTTGGATGCTTTTTTAGAAACAGGCATACTAGTATTGGTTTTGCATGGTTTTTTATGGTTTGGGTTTTGGAATGGAAAAAAACAAGGAATGGGATTGGAAAGAATTAAAAGCAATTTTTGACTCTATTATGGACGATTACAATGGGTACTCCGATCGGAGAATTAGTTTCGCGAAAACCGGTTTCTTTTGCAGATTTGAACGGTCGAAAGATTAGCGTGGATTCGCATAATATTTTGTACCAGTTTTTGAGTAATATTCGCGGAGCAGATGGTTCTCCTCTCACAGATTCTAAGGGAAGAATTACTTCTCATTTAACCGGACTATTATATCGTACCACTAACTGGTTGGAGGCGGGCATTAAACCGATTTTTGTTTTTGATGGAAAACACCACAAACTAAAAGGAGAAACTATTTTAGCGCGAAATGAAATTCGAACCAAAGCCAAACAAAAATTTGAAGATGCTCAAAAAAAAGGGGATTTGGAAATAGCCAAAAAATTTGCTGCCCAATCCAGTAGGCTAACCCCTGAAATGGTTTCTGATGCCAAAGAATTGATTGCTTTAATGGGTTTGCCTGTTGTGCAAGCGCCTTCTGAAGGAGAATCTCAAGCCGCTTTTATGACTGCAAAAGGAGATGTGTTTGCATTGGTTTCACAAGATTTTGATGCCTTGTTATTTGGGTGTCCGCGTGTTTTGCGAAATTTTGCTTCTTCCGGCAAACGAAAACTGCCTGGTCGTAACGTGTACATTGATGTTTCACCAGAACTATTAGAATTGGAGCCCATTCTAAAAGAACTGGAAATTGACCGTAAAAAACTCGTGTGGCTTTCTATTTTGGTTGGAACGGATTTTAATGAAAAATTTCCAAAAATTGGTCCGAAAACTGCTCTCAAATTAGTGAAATCGCATGATTCTTTTGAAGAAATTATAAGAGAAACTGGTTTTGAACCGAAATTTGATTTTAAAGAAATAGAACAGCTTTTTTTAGAACCCGAGCACACGGAAAAATACGAAATTGCTTTTTCTAATCCTCAAAGCGAAAAATTAAAGTCTTTTTTAGTGGATAAACATGATTTTAATGAAACGCGCGTTGATAACGTGATTCAAAAACTCCAAATCAAAGCACAAGACAAAGGAGAACAATCAAGATTGGGAAACTGGACTTAGCTTTTTTTACGACGAAAGCAAGGGAGCTATTCTTGATAAGCGATTAGCTGACCATCTTCGACAATTTGTAAAATAGGGTTTTTCAGTACGCCACCAGTACTACCAAACTCAAGGTTTCCGGAAGCGCCCTCATAATCTTTAATGGATTTTAAATACTCTTTTAGCACTGCTGAATCGATTGAATCAGTTTCTTTAATCGCTGTTGC
>JAHJAQ010000073.1 GCA_018813975.1 Microcaldota archaeon | reverse complement strand
GGTATTGATTTCAGAGGGCATTAACTGGCTGGTTATTAAGATTCAATGCAATAACTGCGAGGAAAGCCAAGAAAGAATAGTGAAAGACCCCCTCAAATTCGAGGAAAACAAGGAAAGATGCCTAAAATGCGGGGCCAAAGTAGAGATTCTAGAGGATATTGATTATTTGGATTGGATCGTGGAAAAAGCCCATTCCACGAGCACAGTAGTGCACGTAATCAGTCAAGACACCCCGGAAGGAGAAACCTTTTATCGTGGCTTTGGGGGAATCGGAGCCATGCTCCGTTATAAGTAGTCAGAAGGAATCGATTTGGTCGAAACCCTTTTTTCAACTCAAAGCCCTGGAATCGGGGGCACCATTAAACAACGCTATTCGGATTTTATTGTAGAAGAAATCACGCCATCCAATCAAAAGTGCAGTGTAAAACGATTTGTACAAGAAAACGCTTCCGAAAACCCTTCCCCCATTAAAGTGCCCGCCCAACCCAATGATCGAACGTTCTCCCACTTACAGTGTGAAATGGAAAAAATAAATTGTGACACGAATTTTGTAATTAGTCGCTTAACCCGTTATTTGCAGTGCAGTAAAAAAAGAATTGGATACGCCGGTCTCAAAGACAAGAGAGCCATCACCTGCCAACGCATTTCTCTCTTTCAACCCGATGTAGAAAAACTGGCAACATTTCACAGCAGGGCCATTGATTTAAGAAATTTGGAATGGAAACAAGAACGCATTGAAATTGGAGACTTGAAAAAAAACGCTTTTACCATTACCATTCGAAATATTGAAGGAACCAAAAAAGAAATTCAAGGAAAAATTGAAAAACTATTAAAAGAAATTGGTAAAAATGGCGTGGCCAATTTTTTTGGAGAACAACGCTTTGGAGGAATACGAGAAGTAACGCATTTGGTGGGAAAAGAAATTATTAAAGGCAATATGGAAAAAGCCATAATGCTATATTTAACCCATCCCAGCGAAAAAGAACCAATCGAATTACAAGAAGCACGAAAAAACTTATTGGAAACCAAGGACTTTTCTCGTGCTTCCAATGAATTTCCCATTCAAAATCGCTTTGAAAGAAGCATGATTCACCACTTGTGCAAGCACCCTAATGATTTTGTAGGCGCTTTTGCTATGCTCGTAAAACCAATGCGATACTTGTTTTCACACGCTTTTCAATCTTTTTTATTCAATCAAGTGATTTCAGAACGCTTAGAACAAGGAATTGGACTAGAACCTATTGAAGGAGATGTCACGGAAAATGGAGTTGTTCTAGCACCGTTGTTTGGTTTTGAAACCAAGTTTGCAGAAGGAAAACCGGGCGAAATCGAAAAAAAAATAATAGAAAAAGCAGGGATTTCATTACAAGAATTTCAAGTAAAAAAATTGCCCGAAGCTTCTTGCAGGGGAAACCGCAAAAAAATTTTGTTAAAACCCCAAAAAATGAAACTGCTTTCAATAGAAAAAGACGAGTTCAATGAAAACAAGCTAAAAGCACAGCTTTTTTTTGAATTAGAAAAAGGAAGTTATGCCACTACTATTTTAAAAGAAATCATGAAGTAATAGATGCGATTTCGCCACACGAAATAATATTCAATAATTCTTCTTTGGTCGTAAGCTTGCTAAAAACTTGTTCATTGTTAATAACCAGCGATGGAACAGTTGTAACACCAAATTGTGCTTGAAGGAGCGGTACCAAATCAATGTCTTCATCCACGGACAAGGCAAATATCTTTACATTAGGACATTCTCGTCTCAAATCATCTAAAATGCCACCTTGAACCGAACATTCTACACACGTCTTTTTGCCCGTATAAAAGTACAATATTGGAACCATATTGGTTTCACACGAATCCGCTAATAAAGTAGTGTACAACCATAATTCAATGCGACTTAACAAATATCGTTTTTTCAGGTTTTCATAGTTCCCCATAAGATTGGCTTCTTCAAAAGTAACCAGTCTTGAAAAAAGAAAATCCGCTTCATCCGAACGCAGCGTAGCACTCTGGTTAATAATCTCACAATATTCAGGGTTTTTTTCAGGAGTAAAAACTTGGTTATAAAAGAAAAGGATTCGATTGGACTCGGACTGAATATTCAAGTGTTCTACATCCATATCAAGAGAAGAAATCCGACTATTATCCAATAGTCCAATCACACTAAAAATAACCGCCAAAAGAGCAATTGTAATAACACCGGCTTCTAAATAACGATTCATGTTACCAACTCCGTTTGGTAGCTGCTAGCTCCTGAAACAAACTAGTAGTGTACACCACTGAAATCCAAAGAGGATAAAATAACAATGTAATAGTAATGGGCAACACCATGTTGCGAGAACGCTTAATATTGAGCATAGAAATGCTTCGAACAAAAAACACGTAATAAATAATCGCCGCCATGGCCAAAAAAACAAGTAAAGAAGGAACAGTTATTTCTGCAGGAAGCTCTAAGGGAAAATGACCGTTTGCCAATGAAAGCGACCACGCACTAAGCGTATAAAAAATACTAAATAATATCAAGCTCCAAATAACCAAAAAAGAAAGAATTACCGTTGTAACAAATAAAACCAAGGCAGGAAAAAAAAAGCCGCCAAAAGACTTTAATTTTCGATTAAAAAACATGTTTTTGTATTTAATAATATTAAAAATAGTTCCGCGATACCACCTTGTGCGTTGATGATACAACCCACCCCAAGTATCAGGCACTTCCGTTGGAACAGAAGAGGGAGCATACCCTAAAGAATAGCCGTGAGCGTGTAATCGCAAGGCAATTTCCATATCCTCCGTAAGATTATCCTCGTCATAGCCCCCTATTTCCATCAATACCTTTCGGTTAAAGATAGAAAGAGGACCGGGTGCCACATACAGGCCATCCAGCTTTGACGCTACTTTTGGAAAAAAACCAAAACCAAAAAAATACTCAATTTCCTGTATTTTTTGTACCCAAGTTTTTGGATTGGCAACGGTAATAAACGGCGTTACCGCTCCAACCTTTTCTTTAGTATAAAATTGTGGAACACAATCCAAGAAAACATTTGGATTAGGATAGGTATCCGAATCAATACAAACAACTAATTCTGTTGTAGCCATTCGAATGGCACTATTCAAGCTCTTGGATTTTCCCTTATTGTGAGGATTGTGCACTACTTTTACACTAGGGAATTCTTTCAAAACTTCTTGGGTATTATCCGTGCTACAATCATCAATTACCGTTATGGTAAAAGGACGCGGATATTTAATAGCCAGCACATACCTCAAACAGTTGCCAATACTATTGGCCGAATTATAACTGGGAATCAAAACAGACAAAGAAGGAAATTTTTGGGGCGGAAGAACCTTTAAATCTTTTTCTCGATGATCGGTTCGCACGTAAAAAACAGACAAGTACAATGCAATTGCCGAAACAATAATATAAAATATTTTAGAATAATCCGGATTGAAAAAAACGAATAAAAAAAGCCCGCCCAGCACAATAGTGGCTACTAACAACAAGAGCAAATCCTTAAACCCTTTTTTTCGCTCTTCAAACACCGTGCTTTTAGTCATAAGAACCGCTACTATTGATTATTTCTCTAATTTATATATAGCCCTATAGGACTCTATCCAATCTGCCTTTTTTAATACCCTTTGGTACACCGTTCAGCCAAGCGGTTTTTGGTTAGGAAAGCCCGCCAGCAATCTGATTAACCACAGTAATAATATCATTGGCATTAGCATACATTTTAGTGAGCGTAGAAAAGCCCGCTATTCCCAAATCATCTACACTAGAAGCATGCACTTCAATAGTACCAGCAGAAACCAGTACGTGCGCTTTAGACTGGGCAGAATTGGGTAAAAAAATTTGAATGGTAATGCCCTCAAATTCTTCCAAAAATTGCGTACAGGCTTCAACGGTTAATTCTTCATCCTGCAAGGGATCTCCAAAATTGGTTCGACAATAAACCAATTCACGGGTTTCTGAAGAAACCACTCTATACAAATTGGTAACCTTTTTTTCATTTCCCACAAGCACTACTGAAAACAAGTTTAATGAACCGTTCATGTACTGATTTAGGGGGCCTTCTTCTAGGAATTCAACCGCAAGCAAAAAATTTTCTTGGCCAGCCAATTGTTCTAAGCCAAATTCAGGGGGAAAATCATTCGAATAAAACACCACGCTCTTTTCTACCAATTCAAAAGAATACGGTTTGACTAAAAAAAATGTTAATAGCACTGCCAGTACAATAATAATAATGACAAGCCCCACTCCAAATAATTTCCATTCTTCTTTTTGCGTCATACTAAATCTACCCTAACAAAAGCATAAAAAACGCTTTGGATTCAACAGGAAAAAACCCAATTGATAGTTTGCACCCTACGGGGAATTTTGAGTAACCAAGCAAAACCCTTGATTTTGTGGGTTTCCCAAAGCAAAGCTTTTCGTGAAAAAGAAAAAAATAAAAGAAAAAGAGAAAAAAAAGCCGTGGTTTTTAGGCTTTTTTGCGTCGCGATAATCCAACCAATGCCACGATTACAATAATTACCACCACAATGATAATAATTGGCGTGCTATCGGCTGCTGGCGGTGTAAGTGCACTACCAACTCCGGTGGTTGGTGGTGGTGTTAATGCACCGCAATCAGATGGACAATTGGCAGAGCTTTCACCGGTATCACATACACCATTTCCACAAACTATAGCTGGTGGGATTACGGGTGGTGTAATAGCAGCGGCTTTAGCAGTAACAGCGAAAACAGAAAAGCCAGTAGTAGTGGCTTCAAAGAATTCATTGTCCGCATCGCTTCCAGTATGGGTCGTGGACAAGGTTTCCCAGATTCCATTAACCAATCGCTTCAATTTTACACTGCCTAGAATAATATTGTTATATTCCAGCCATTCTTTTGTGATTGAAAAAGAAATCACAGCACTTTCAAGGGTATCCGAAGTCAAATTTTCGAGCGAAATATCCGTAAAAGTATAGGTTAATCCTTCATCACTCGAAATAGGCGCGGGAACTCCGCTTGGTTGAGTGGTTGTTTTCACTGAAATACTGGCAGCACTACCAATAGTAGCTTGAGCGACCAAGGCAATACCTAAAATCGCGTGCTCACTGGTATTCGAAAAGTTTACGGTTGCGGTTTCTCCGACAGCAGTAACACCAATACTAATTGTTTCTTCACTACCAACTGGAGGTGTACTAGGCGGGGTAACAGGCGGTGTAGATGAAGGAGACGTGCTGGGTGGCGTACTTGACGTTCCTCCACCAGAAGTCGTAAAGGTAATCGCAGTACTAGTAGTCATGTTATGATCGGTTGCATCCTCACAACGCACATAAAACGTGTAGGTCGTGCTTAGATTGTCCGTGATAACACTCCAGTTATGGAACGTGCTTTGGGAAGTGGTTGTTGAACTTGCCATATCATCATAGGCCTGGTCAGTACTTGAATACCGACAAGTCGCTTGTTCATTAGTGGTCAAACCAATAGTCGTTGGACTACCCATTACAGTTCCACTGGGAAAAGCCAATGAGGTTGTTGGAACATTCATATCTGGTTCAAAGGCCGTAAAGTGGGCTACTTTAACATTCATATCACCGGTTCCATCAGCCGCTTCGTAACTATATGTTGAACACACATACCCACAATTCACGTCCGTTCCACTGTTTTGAGTCATTCGAATTCCAGGCGTAGCGTCATAGAGTGGAAGATTGAAAAAATTCAGGTCGGTATTAAGGTCGTGAGCGTTCAAATCCGAAAAGTTCACACTATCCAATGCAATTCGAACATTTCCCGTACCAAGGGGGTCGCTGGTCATTGTGAGATAGGAATTGAGGTCTACCAGTTTGGCCGCAGTAGAAGGAGCGGAAAGGTCTATTCCGACAGTGGAATTAAACGTTACAGAACCAAACGCGTTTTTGGAGAACTGTAGTCGTTTAATAGCCGCAAAGTTATTGATATCCTGTATGTTAGTGGTGTTAGCGTCTATGGCATCAAAAGTTGCCGGATAGTTCAAATCAAACATAACATACGTGTAGGCACTGTTTGCAGCCGCACTATTGACAATTGTTATGTTTCCGGCAGAATCCTTAAGGATAAAGGTGGGTCGTACTTGTGAAAAGTTTACATCCCAGAACGTACCGACATTGAAATCAAAGGTATAATTGAAATCGCCGCTTTGGGTCATGGCAAAGTTGTTATCAGTCCATGATGCTCTAAGTACACTTGTTCCTTGGTTTAGAACAATATCCAAATTGGCATCGCTGGCCAACCGATACATGTTACCGACATTGAAATCACTAATAATGATATTGACATCAGTAATGGGCGTAAAATTGGCATCTTCGAGCGGGTTAAGAATGAGCGAGATTCGCACATTAGAATCTATTCCAATGAACATATCCCTGCTGGGCGCAGTAACGCCCGTCAACACACCAGAATAGGCTGCAGTAATGTTTTTGTCTGTGTAACCATTAACGTCAATGTTATAGGACAAATTCCGGTTGAAATCGATTCCATAAACCGGAGCCGAATTATCAATTCTGATTGTAACACCGCTCGAATTATAATCCGCGCGCAATGAATTGTAATCAGTGCTATTGTTAGTATCCACTCTCAGTTTAATGTAATAATTTCCATCGGCAATGCCTGCAATGTTCCAATAGTAATGGCATAGCACAACGCCTGTTACCCAGTCCTGCGAGCTACACCAGACATTGCTGTCGGTCATTGTGGCCAGGCTGTTGTTCGCGTCCCGAGAAAGATTAAGGTCATTGGTAATCACAACAGCATTTCCATCAACCACTGAATGTTCTGCTTGCGCAGTAGAATAATTAATATCCAACAAAACACTGTTTCCATCATATACACTAGTCATCCATATGTTAAAATCAATAATAATATTGACATCGCGTGTTGCACCAAAATTAGGGGTAACAAAAGCATCAGAAAAAATCAAATAATTAGTATCCAAAAGGGCTCCACTTCGTACCATAGTAATATCCGCATCCATGTCGGCACTTACAGACGCCAACAAAAAAATTGCACAGATTCCCACAATCCAAAATTGCATACCCTTATCCTCCTTCTTTCGCACACTTTGTCCTAATAGTTTCCAAGTATCTCCAAGTATTTTTTTTACAGCATATAATCTGGTGTTTGTACCAGGAAATTTGGTGTTTGTATTAGGAGTATTCCCCTATTAAAAGCTTTCGCTTTAAATACCAAACCAAATTCTGCCTCCCAATGCTTGATCTAAGAATCCGATTTGTGACAATTAAAAGTGGTTTTTTTGACCAACGAATCAGCGACTATTTGCAAGACAAAAACCTTCGCTTTATTTTGCCTGCTGTAAACTCGCAAAACTAAAAAAATTGTTTTTGATATACTACAAACAAGAACCACGTTATGAAAAAAAAGTTACGGAACAAAAAGTACATTACATTACAAAACAAAAATACCTTTCAGCAGAAATCACTTTCAGCATAATGGTAATCTGCAACGAAAAAAAAATACACCGCTTGCTTACGCTAAGGAAAATAAAAAAAAAGAAAAAGAAAAAAAGGAATGGTGTTTCCACCAATTCCATTTTTTTGAGTATTTATCCCATCAACGCGGTTAATGCATCGATTAGTTCTTGCGCAGCGGTAATCGTGTCGCTGGCGGTCATTCCGGCTGCAACCATGTCACCGTTACTTAGTTTTTCGGCTACATAGTCTCCTGGAACTTGCAATGCATCTTCTAGCGTAGTGCCATCGTTTAGGGTCAAGCCAACAGCAAGGCTGTTAACAAGATATCCGCCTACAATGACGACTCTTCCGGATGGAGCGCTTTGATCGGTGTAGATCAAATTCTGGCCTAGTGGAACTACATCCTCATAGGTCGCTGGTGTACAAGCACCGCTTCCAGCTGCACAGGTTCCTGTGATGCTGTCAATGGTTACTTTGGCACCAGAGTCTGTTTCACCAATGTCACCGATAGCAAGACCTGTTAGGGTTTCTCCGCCGCTTGTTGAAATGACTACACTATCGCTTTCGACCGTGAAGTAAGAGTTCATAGCCGAACCGGGTAAGGTAATAGCGAGTTCGCGTGATGCCAATTCGAGTTTACTACCGTTCACGGTAAACGCTTTGGCGTATTTGCTGCC
>JAHJAQ010000072.1 GCA_018813975.1 Microcaldota archaeon | reverse complement strand
TTTGCCAGTCATTTTTTTGAATCGTTCTGTCAGGTGTATTGAGATTCTCGTTAAATCGCTTGGCGATTGCAAATATTGAACATTGCTGGTTTCTTCCGGTTTTGTACCGTGGGTTTTTGAAATACAATCAATGACAAATATTTTTTCCACATCAATTCCGTTTTTTTTGTAAAGATTGATTAGATTAGAGTATGGCCTGCTTGCGGACAAAACAAGCACAGTATAGTTTTCGCCGGTTAAAAATTTTATTGCATCAAGCCCAACGGCCAGAACGCTTTCAGCGTGCGTTTCAAACAAGATGGTCCATCCAGGCAAATGGTTTTTCAGCTCTTGAGAGAGCACCGCAATAACTTCAGTCACGTTACATCTTTCTCCAAAAGTACTACTTCTCCACAACTACTATTTCATCAACATGGAGTGCAATGTCTTGGATGAATTTTTTTTGGGCAAGCTCTTTTGCAACATTGAAAACAAGGACAACCCTTTTCCCGTTTTGTTTGTTCACTGTTTGCGTCAGGAAATCACAAAACCGCATTACTTCCGACAATGGAAGGTAAAGCGCCATTGTAGTCAAAGAGTCAATGAAAATGAATGTTTTTTTGCCCTTTAGCTTTGAAAGAGCGGTGTAAATCGCCCTGACAATTTCGTCAACATTTAGTGTTTTGGAAATCGAAATGCATCTCTGGTGTTTTTCAGGAACTCCCTCGCAAGCGCTGACAGCATCCACCACAAAAAGCTTGGCAAGGTCTATTTTTTTTTCTTTGAATAAAGTGAAAACGTTTTTAAATGGTCTTTGGGAACTAATGTAAACCCCTTCAAAGCCGTTTCGAAGCAGTGTTTTTATGTTATTCGCGTTTGTGTTAAAATAGGAGTTTGTCGGCAATTCCACCATAATAACTGCGTTTTTGGGCTCTTTAAGAATTCCGTCTAAAGTATTTGTTTTCTTTTCAACATTCTTTTGCATTTTTCTCACGGTTTATCCTTGAATCAAGTATTATTCTTTGGGCCAGTTTAAAATCCTGTTTTTTTGCGGTTGTTGTCATGGTTGTTGTTGTGGTTGTTGTCGTGGTTGTTGTTTCCGAAAATTTTTCTTGAAATTCCGGTTATTACTCCCTCGTAGCCTTCCAGTGTTTTTCCAAGCACAATGCCCTTGTTGGTTACTTCGTAAGATTTTATTGCCCTGCTGTGCGGACTTCCCCTCACTTTTATTACAGCGATTACCCATCCAAGTCTGCTCTCTATTTCAACATAGCGCATCAGAATGGTATTGTCGGTCAGCGTCGAAATATGGGTTCCGGTTAGCTCTCCTCCGCCAACAAACGAAGCGGTTCCACAGGTAAAAACAGTTGTAATTTTCCGTGCCTTCAAATAAGCGCTTAGCCGCCTGCTCATAGAAGAAGATTTTTCTTTAGAAAAAACGTTTGAGAGTGCTGTCAGTGAATCAACCGCGCATCTCGTGACTTTTTTGTTTTCCACAAGTTCTTTTATGTCTGCCAGGTGTTCTTCAACAGACTTTTCGTGCGGATAAAGACACCGGAGAAAAAGACGCTCTTTTTCAATATATTCTTTTAGATTCCAGCCAAAGGTTTTCGCGTTCTGTAATAACTGCTCCGCGCTTTCCTCAAATCCCGCGAACAAACACGTTTCTCCGCGTTTAAGGCCTTCAAAAATAAATTGCAGGCAGGCAATTGTTTTTCCTGTTCCGGAAGCACCGGTCAAAAGAGTAGTGGAACCTTGAAAAATGCCCCCGGAAAGCATTTCATCAAGTTGTGCATTGCCGGTTGAAACCCGTTTACCCAAAGACGGATAAGTCAGTGTGCCCTTTAAGTTTGGAAAAACAATAATTCCTTTGTTTGAAATCTTAAAATAAATGTCTTCTGCCTTGTAGGCCCTGCCCCTTACTTTGGTTAACAGCATCTTTCGTTCCAGGGTATCCTGTTCTTTTACCTGGTCCAAGCGCAGGATTACATCTGCAATAAATTCTTCCACTCCGTATGCTGAAAACTTTCCCGGATCGATAATCTCGCTGGTAAGGATTGCGGTACAGCCAAGCACTGAAAGCTTTTTTCCCAATTCAAAAATAAATTTTCTGATTTTAGCACGGTTATCAATGGTATAGGCAATGGCGGTAATAGAATCAATGCACACTCTTTTTACGTTTGTCCGTTTTACTTCTTTTTCAATATACTCAATAAGTTTATCGGGCGATAAGGCGATTATTTCTTCGTTAGGATAAATGTCTCTAAGGTCAACTATTTTTATTTTTTCCTGTTCTATTGCGGATTTGTCATAAAAATCCATTTTTTCAATGTTTTTGATAGACTTGAACAAGGGTTCTGTCATTGAAAGATACATGCCGTTTTCTTTGTTTTTTACGCCTTCAAAAAGCCATTGAAAAACAAAAATGGTTTTGCCGCTTCCGGAAGAACCAGCCAATAAAACAACAGAGCCCGCGGGGAATCCGCCGCCAAGAGCAGCATCAAATTTTTCAATACCGGTTCGCGAACTAGTACTTTGAACAGCATTCAAATCCACTGGTTTTTGCAGTTTTTTTTCACCCAGTTACAACCACCTTTTGGCTTTAATATTATTTTTTTTATTTTTAAATTTTTCGGAAAAAATAACTGATTAATTCCAAGAAATTATTTTTTGGTTGTTATGTTCCCTTGAAAATTTCGTCGTCTGGGTAAATTTTTATTCCTTGATTGGTTATTTCGAATGGAACTATTTTTTTTTGGTGGTTGCTGCTTCGCAGTTTTAGTATTTCCAGTGCTTGTTGCCTGACATTGCTCATTTTGATGTTGTATAAAACGATTACGCCGTCTGCCAAAAATTCTTCAATGCCTGCCCTGCTGTAAACCTTTGGTTCCTGCTCTGTTTCACTGATTACAAAATTAATGGTCTCATAGGCCTCGAATTTTTCAAACAAATAACGAATGTATTTTCGGTAGCTGTCCGTGTTTTCAAAAGCAATTGCAAGAGCGCTTAATGAATCAACTACAATTCTGTCGGGCTTAAAAGGAAGTTCTAAAGCGGTTATTTCTATTACCAGTTTTTCTTTTTGCTTTAGAATAAGCGCTTCGACGTTTCGGGCTATTTCAATCGGGTCTAGTTTTAGGAATGCAATCAGGCCTTTTTTTTCCAGTTCAGAAAAGTTCCAGCCAAAATTGTTTAGCGCGTGCTTTTTTACTTTGTTAGCATCTTCTTCCAGACAAATATAAACTCCTTTTTCGTTGTTCAAAGCGCCATAGTATAACGATTGAAGGCAAAAAGTCGTTTTTCCGCATCCACAGCCACCGCTAAGCAAAATAGTGCTTCCCCTTTCAAGGCCATGACGCTCAATTAAACTGTCGAATTCTGATACCCTTGCAAGCAAAATATCTTTTTTTGGTGTTCCTTTCGGTAGTAATGCTTTTGAACCGGAAAGGGAAACCTCTTTTCTGAACTGTTTCACTTCATGTTCCAATGCGGCGTGATGGGGAACGATTTCAATTTTTCTATCCGGCTTTTTTAATTCTTTTATATACTGCTTTGATAATTTTACAAAACGTTTTTTCAGTGTCTTGTCCGATCCGCCCAGAAAACCCATAACACGTTCGCCTTAAATTCTTTATAACTTTTGGTAGTTATGATTAATAGATAGTAGAATTTAATACTTTGTTATTTTTTCTTTTTCCCAGCGCACAGACAGTTTAGTCTATTTTCACAATATTGCTTTCAAGCCCCGCGGAACACTCTTCAACTGTTTTTCTGTCAATTTCCCGGGCCTTAAAATAACCTTTTTGCAGTTTTTTAAGCTTTGCAGGATCCGCTTTCCATTCCCCTTTTTAGGGCGGCTACGCTGTCCTTGCTTTCGGGAGACTGCACCAGAGTTACGCCAAAATAGACTCTTAAACCTCAGAATACCTTTGCGAATAATAGATAAGAAAAAGAATTAGCCTAGTTAGCCTCTATGATTGCCCCATCTTTATAGGTGTAAATGCGCTCTCGAACGCTTCGGGTAATGTGATCATCATCCATAATGATTTGACCGGTAGCACCGGAAATATTTATGCCCGATAGCTGGTTTTTTATGCAATCAAGTTCTTCACCACAAGATTTTAGGGTTTCTCCCAGCGACAACATCGCATCATACCCCACGGCTAAAAAAAGATTGTTTTCCGGCTCTGCCCCATATTTTTCCTTGTATTTGTTAATCAATTCTTTGTAAATGGAATTGTCTTTGTTTCCTTCCCAGTATGTAAACAATAAGCCCTCATGATTGTTTCCGGTATTTTGTATAAAATCCTGGCTTGCCATGGTATCAATACCAATAAATTGCGAGTTTACTTCCATTTCTTTTGCTTGCCTTACTATTCGCCCATTTTCTTCAAAACCAAGCAATACAATGTAATCATATTTTTTGAGCTTTTCAAGTATTGTTCTAAAATCAGATGTGCTAAACAAGTATTCTTCTTTTTCAACCGTTCCATTAAAACGTTCACTGAATGCAAGATACACTAGTCCCAAAAACGGGTCTTCAATGTTAAAAATAAGCCCTACTTCGTCAATTTCGTTCTCATTTAAGTAGTTCGCTATGGCATACCCTATTCCTTCGTCATAAATTCCAACCGCAAAAGAATTTTTTCCAAGCCCCGCAAGTTCGTTACTGGTATCCAATGTTTCCAGTAAAATAACATTGTTTTGTTCCGCTTGTTCAGCCCAAGCAAGAAACCCGCCATAAGTTGCGGTTGTTATAAAATCAACATTTTCAACATATACTAATTGATGATATTGGGTTACTGCTTCTTTTGTGTTAAACATATCGTCTTTTACCGCAAGTTCCAACATTTTTCCGTTTATGCCCCCGTCATCATTTATTTTATCAATTGCCAATTGAACACCCCTAACATTTTCTTGGCCTGCAATAGCAACTTCACCTGTTAAAGGACCGGTATACCCAATTTTAATCACACTTTGATCTTGGGCGATACAACCCATAGCAACAAATAGTAGCGATACTATGAGTACGATTTGGAATAACCCCATTCTTTCACGCTCACTCTTGGAGAGATAAGAACCACTACCCTTTAATTTTTATGGGAAAAATTGAAATCATGCTAAAAGGTAAGAATTCGCGCTTAGCATAACAAAAAAAACTAAACCAACGGTTGGTACACTATTAAAAAGTAGAAAAAGAAAAAGTGGTTCGGATAATTGTTTTATCCGAACAAGGCTCCTAATCCTTCTGCAGCAGCAGCTTCACTCTTGGCATGGTCTTCTTCAGAATCTTCTTCTTTTTCTTTTTTACCATCACCAGCAGAAGTACTCGCAGGAGCCGCACTTGCAATAGGAGCAACAGCAGCCGCTTTAATGGCTTCTTCAATATTCAAATCTTTCAAAGAAGCAATCAAAGCCTTTACTCGACCCGCATCAGGCGTTACACCTGCAGCAGTCAAAATATCCGTAACGGCTTTTGCTGAAATTTCCTTTTTAGCAGCATGCAATAGCATGGCAGCATACACGTATTCCATAGCATTGTCACCTCAAACT
>JAHJAQ010000071.1 GCA_018813975.1 Microcaldota archaeon | reverse complement strand
TGTATTGGATAGACCATCAACCGCGTTTTCTAGAGATCAATTAAGTGCTTTAGAAGATCTGCTAGCCCAAAAACATGTTCAAGAAGATGCTGTTGACTTGCAAGAATTGGTTCGCGTTCTAAAACGAAAACATGTTTTGGATAGCTTGTGCATTTCCCAACCCAATGGTTCCTTGTTAGCAAGCAGTGAAGGAAACGGCGTGAACGAATCCATTACCGCCAGTGCCTTGTTTAATTACGTACAATCAGAAATTCCGCGAAGCGAAATAGTTCTAATCCGGTCTAATACTTGGAACATGTTGTTTAAGTATCATGGCAAAATTTTTATTATAAAAGCGCCTGCTAGCTTATCCACTATTGAATTAAAAGCCATTTCAAAAGAAGTGGAAAACTTTTTGCTCAAAAACGATGCGCCCGTGCGCGAACAAAAAAAAATTCAACGGAGTAGTATAGAATGACACGCGTAATTACCTTTGCATCTGGAAAAGGTGGCGTGGGAAAAACAACTATTACCGCTAACATTGGAATTGCTTTTGCCCAAATGGGGTTTAAGGTTTGTTTAATCGACGCGGATATTGCCATGGCCAATCTTTCCTTGCTATTGGGCATGCAATCTTCTCCTATTACCTTGCACGATGTTTTACTGGGAGAAGCGAGTATTAATGATGCTTTGTATGACGGACCGGTTGGCGTAAAATTTGTGCCATCCGGTTTGAGCTTGGAAAACTATCGCAGAGTTGATTCGGAAAGACTAGAATCCGTGGTTATTGCTTTGAAAGACCAATTTGATTTTGTATTATTGGATGCCCCTGCTGGCATTGAAAAAAATGTGTTGGCTGCAATTGCCGCTGCCGAAGAAATCATTTTGATTACCATGCCGGAAAGTCCTTCTATTGCGGATGTCCTCAAAACCAAAATGGTGGCTGAAAGACTGGGCAGCAAGCCAATCGGGGTTATTGTAAACTTTGTTTATGGTGAAAAAGGAGAAATTCCGGTTCACGATATTATGCGCATGCTCGAACTTCCTTCTTATGGCACGATTCCATTCGACCAAGAGGTTCGAAAGAGTTTTATGCAAGAAAAAGTACAGCCGGTTATTTTGCGCGCACCCAATGCGATTGCTTCTCGGGCCCTTCGATCAGTTGCCGGAAGAATTGCCGGCGTACAATTAAAAGAACCTGCTAAAGAGCCGGGCGGATTAGCAAAACTATTTAAGTCGCTTGGTTCTATATTTAAGAGAAAGAAAAAATGATTTTTTTGGAATTGAACAAAATGACCGGAAACCAAACCCCCCCGAGCAGACCATTCGACCTCTTGAACGATTCAATCGGAAAACCGGTTTTAGTAATGCTAAAAGGAGCGCTTTCTTTTCGCGGAACCCTAAAAGCATTTGATGTTCACATGAACATTGTCCTCGAAGAAGCAGAAGAACTCGATAACAACCAAGTCAAAACCAAATACGGCAAACTCATTCTACGCGGCGACAACGTAATATTAATCTCGCCATAATTTTAATCTTTTCTGATTATAATTATCAAGTCGTCTCCTGAGACATAGGTTGGAAAATTAAAATCCATATAACTGCCGTGTACTACGTGAACACGGCATCGTGGAATCTTGATTTTTTCAATGTTTTCCTTTAATTTTTCCATGTCTTTAATGAGTTCCTTTTCTTTTTTTGTTCCTTCCTTATTAACGTGCAAAACCGCAATTCCTTCTTTGTCTAAAGCACTAGCTGATTTTCGAACCAAAATACCAATGTGGCCTATATATCCTGCGGTTACTTGGGAAAAAATTAAATCTGCTTTTGGAAATGGAGTGGTTAAAGCATTTCCTGTAATCATCTTTACCCCTGTTTCTTTTTCCATTTTAGGATCTACTGGAAATACATCCATTCCAATTAATTCTATTTTATCGCGAAGTGGTGTAAGACGTTCATTCAAGAGTGCAGTTCCAAGTGCTGCACCAATTCCCGCTCCAATATCAAACACCGTACACTTTCCTTTCTTTCGAACTTTTTGTTCAATAATTATTTCGGGTGGTTGCAAGTTGGCATGGGCAAAAAGGTTTTGAACCGAAACAAATTGGCGTAGTCTTGGAAAACCTGGAGTAAACGCTTGTTCTTGAATGCGCGCATTGGCGTTTGCTACTCTATGTGTGGCTCTTCTCCTTCGACGATTAAAATGGCCAAACGATCCAGAACTTAATGCTTTTGCAGATAATCCGCGCAATCATCTCGGAATATTGTTTTCACGTCGCTTTGCTCTGATTGCTTTTTTAATGCGCGGCATACTCACTTATCTTCTTTTGAACTACAAAAAGCTTTGCACCCTCAAAAAATTATGTAGCAGTTTTGATTTTTGTTTTTTTCAGGTAAAAAACTTTTTTTCCTTATGTAGAATGACCATTAAATAGTTTTTTATTTGTCAAAAGCAGTATACTACTGAGCCATTAGTGTTTTCCATTCTGGTTTGCACTAGTTGAACGGGATCAAAAAAAGTTTTTGGGGAGCGTGTAATGATTATGAAGTCAATGGTTGAAGGAGCAGTGGCTTCCAGAGAAACCGAGGACGACAAACTCGAAGAATTTGGAACGCCCAAAATTCTGGTGGTTGGTGTTGGTGGCGCCGGCTGCAATTGTGTAAACAGAATTGCCACGATGGGTATTCGCGGTGCCCAATTAACCGCTGTTAATACCGACAAACAACACTTGAGCATTATTTCTGATGAAATTACCAAGGTTTTGATTGGAAAAAGCGTTACCCGTGGATTAGGAGCGGGTGGTTATCCGGAAATGGGTGCCAAAGCAGCCGAGGTTTCCAAAGAATCCTTACAAGAAGTATTGAAAAACGTGGACTTGGTTTTTATTTCCGCTGGAATGGGCGGAGGAACCGGAACCGGTGCTTCTCCAATCATTGCGAATATTGCTAAAAGCCAGGGAGCAATTGTAATTGCCATGGTAACCTATCCTTTTATTTTAGAGCGAGCACGCATTGCCAAAGCAGAAGAAGGATTACAAACCTTATCCCAAAACGTGGATACCGTAGTGGTGTTGGACAACAATCGTTTGGTACAATTGGTTCCAAACCTTCCCATTCAAGATGCTTTTCGCGTTGCAGATGAAGTAATCGCAAGAGCCGTTGCCTGTATTACAGAAACCATTACACAACCATCTCTAATCAACTTGGATTTTGCGGATGTTCGAGCCATTATGGGCAACAAGGGTCTTAGCATGATTGCGGTTGGTGAAAACAAGAGTGTAAACAAGGTTCAAGAAGCTGTAGAAGACACCTTGAACAATACTTTGTTGGATGTGGATATTGGCGGTGCAACCGGAGCTTTAGTCCACATTACGGGTGGTCCTGATTTAACGCTCGGAGAAGCAAACATGGCGGGAGAATTGTTAACCGAACGAGTTGATCCCAAAGCCACTGTAATCTGGGGGGCAAGAGTGGATCCGACCTTTGAAAACAAGGTTCAAATAATCGCCATTTTTACTGGAGTGAGTTCTCCGTACATTTCCGGGCCAACAGAAAAACCAAGAGCCGGACAAGCCATTCGCTATGAAAAAGATCTAGATCTCTCATACCTGTAGGTCTATTCTATTTCTTTTATTTTTTTATTTTTCAACCATAGTTTTAATTCTTTTTTGGTTTCCTTTTAGTATATGCCGGTGATTATTAACTTTAAAATTTGTGATAATTCAAAAGAATGTTTGGGCATTCAAGCCTGTTCTAAGGGTGCGCTTTATTGGGATGCTCAAAAAAAATCACTTGTTGTTAATGAATCTGATTGTACACTTTGTGGACGGTGTGAAGATGCTTGTGAAGTGCACGCAATTTCTGTTGCAAAAGACAAAGAAGAAGCCAAGAAAATTCGTGCAGAAATCGAGGCAGATCCAAGAACTGTTTCCGACTTGTTTGTAGATCGGTATGGGGCTGAATCAATTAGCCCGCCATTTCTAATTTCGCCTAAAGATTTTAATGTTCACGTGCTTAAATCCGCAAAACCAACTGTTGTCGAACTATTCAATTGTCAATCTATTCAGTGTCTTATCACTTCTATTCCAATAAAAGAACTTTTTGACAAAATAGACATTAAATTTAGAAAAATGTCTGTAGCGAATTCAAGTTTGCAGGAAAAATATGATGTAAAAGAACTACCCGCACTCCTTTTTTTCAACAATGGAACGCTTGTGGGAAAAATAGAAGGGTACTTTAACGAGACAAAAAAAGAAGAACTAAAAACTAAAATATCCAAAATACTCCAAAAAAATCAGTAACGGTCTCTTTTTTTTATAGGCCAAAAACGGCTTTTTTTAATCCTTTTCCCGTGCATTTCTTTTAGAGGGCTCGTAGCCTAACGGTATGGCGCATCCATGGCATGGATGAGACTCCGGGTTCGATTCCCGGCGAGTCCATTCGCCGCTTTCGAGCGGCGGTACCGAAATCCGTCGGGGTTTTTCGTTTCACTCAAAACCCCATAAGGATATCCTTCTTTCGATTCCCCAATAATATTCCTCTTTTTTAAGAACACTTAAATATTTGAAGTGTCTCTAGTTTATTGATTGAAATGAGTCCTGGTAGAAGAGGTCCATCTGTTTTGTCCCTTTAGAAAACGCGGTTTGAGTACTGACTTGGCGATTAGCGATTTAATGCGAGAACGATTTCTCCGAAAAGAAGCTGGAATAAGTGATGCTACAGAATGGAAACGGCTTATTGATAATTTGCCTAAAGAAAACAGGGCGCAAGCGATTAATCAAATGATTACAAAGATAACCACGAGTCATTATTTGGGAAACATTGGATTGCGAAAAAAAGCTGCAGAAGAATTAATGAGGGCCATTCCATTCGATTATTGGCCGCGCTTTTCACTTGCTGCCAGTCGCATGGAAGCAGCTCGAGCATTTGATTTATTGCCCAAAGATGTTCAAGCGAAAGTGTATGGCATATTACAAAAAGAATTTGAAATGAATCCTAAGATTCGATTCCAAAAAGATGTTATTGAAGCATTGGAAAAAGAAAATATTAAAGTCGTAGGCAGAAGTCGTTTTCTTCTTTTTAGTGGTGCGGCACTAGGAACTATTTTTGGTTTGTTACTGCCTCCGCTTTATAGGGATATGGGAAGATGGAGTCGAGAATCTCCACCCGGCAAAAAGGTTCGACGCACTGTAGAACATGCTTTTGAAAAAAGAAGAAGAGGGCGTGGAGAACAAGCGGTAAGAGATGCTGTGCGAAGGGCACGACAAGACAGAGAAAAAAGAGGTAAATAGCAGTTTTTTATACTTGTTTTCGGTTGTTTTTATGCCATGCAAAACCGTCGCGCGATTATCCTTGAATCCATTAAAAAATTGTTAAAACTGGGTATTTCTGATCCGGAAATTGTCTTGCACTTGGAAGAGGTTGGTGTAAAAGAACCAGAGGCACGAGAACTAATTGCAGAAGCAAAAGGCATGCCCCGTTCTGAGATTCCAACGAGTTCTAGTTCGAGTACGGTATTACAAGAAATAAAAGAAGAAATCCAAGAAACTCCTTTGGAAAGAGAAATAGACTTTCCCATTTTTCCCGAGCCAGAACCAGAACCCGCGTTTTCGCCGCCAACAAAATTCAAGCATACGCAAAAACCAAAACCAATTTCAACTGCAAACCTGGCCGACTTATGGGAAAAAGGAATCTTACAAACCATTACCAATAAGTTACAAGAAATGAAACGATTGCGAGACCAAATCGAAAACGTGATTGATAAGAAAATTGAAAAATCGCTTCAAAAAGAAACCAAAAAAATGGATGCACTCTTAAAAAGCCAGCAAACACTGGTTCTAGCCAAAATGAATGCTGCGCTGGATGACAAAACAAAAGAAGTCTCCGAACTAATTGACGCTAAAATAAAAGAGCTAAAAAAGATTCGAGAAGAAAAAGAAAAAACAATTTCTTCTATGGATATCAAACAAGACATGGTAAAAGAAACCTTTTCAAAACTATCTGAAGAATTGGAGGGAACTCAAAAAGAAAGAAAAAAATCCTTGGAAAATTTTAACGCAAGTCTGATTAAAGTCAAAAGTCAGTTTGAAGAAACCATTGAAGATGCTCGGCAAAAACTAGTGGCTTTGGAGGAAAGGGCCACGCAAACCCTGGAATTAGAGACTGCTATTATTGATGGAATGGTCAAAGAATCTCAAAGTCGCATTGACCAAATGGCATTGGAAAAAGTAGATGATCTTACTTCTGATGTTCGAGAAGCCCTAACCGAACTAGAAGCCCTAAAAGTAGGCTTGGATGTAGAAGAAGTAAACAAACAAATTGGGGAAATCAAACAAGCCAAGCAAAAACTAGATTCCCAATTGGAAAGCGCGGTTGAAAGCGTGGCTTCTCACATTGAAGCGCGCATTGAAAAAGAACTCAAATCCCGGTTGCGCGAACTGGATCAAGAATACCAGCAAATCGTAAAAAACGTGAGCGTGGAAATCATCAAAAAAGACTTGGATGAATTAAAAGCACTCAAAAAAGAACTAAAACAAGAACTTGCACGATTTAGAGGAACCCAATAATCCCTAGTTTTTTTGCATGAGTCTTTTTTCCATATACAATAGTGCCTTGGGTTCAAACTCGTCGTCCTTGTCTTTTTTGAGAACACGATTAAACCCTTTTTGTAAATAAAACTTGATTCCGATTTTATTATGCTTGTTTACAAACGTAAAATACTTTTTAACGCTCTTTTTTTTCAGGAACTGTTCTCCTTTTGATAATAGTTTGCTTCCGATTCCTTTTTTGATGCGATTCAGTTCTATGTAAAGTTTGCATAATTCTCCTTGGTTTCCCTTTTTTGCAACATGGCAAAAACCGATTAATTTTTGGTTTTCAAATGAAAGAATAAATGCATTTTTTCCCGCTCTTGTCTTTTTTAAGCAGTTTTCTAAGGCAGCGGAAGAGTAATATTGGTCAACGAGCTTTTTCAAGTCTTTTTTGCTGATATGTTTGTAGGCAAAAAGCCACCCTTCTAATGCCAAATCGTGGATTTCCTGAAAATATTTTCTCGCCAGTTTCCTGAAAGTGAGTTTCATTATTTCGCCTTAAAATAAATGGGCCCGAGCGGGATTGAACCGCTGACCTTCGCCACGTCAAAGCGACGTTCTACCACTGAACTACGAGCCCTACTTTTCTTAGAAAGAAAAGCTGGCAAAATAATACTGCCTCGCTAGGGGATAGTATTTGCCGTACGAAAATTGGTTTCGGAATACTTTTAAACTAATTTTTACTGTTTTTTCTTCTTTTTTTTCTTGGCCTTGGATGCTGGTGGCCATTCATAATTTAATAGTTGTTTGGCTACTAGCTCGGCGTCCTGCAATGCTTGGGCGTGTGTTCTAACCACTTGGGCCATTTCTCTTTCAATTTGTTGTTGTACAGTAAAAGTAGATAATTCCGTGGCGAGTTCGTGTTCTAATGCCAATCGTTCTATTTGTCTTTCAAGCACTAACAATTCCGCATTATGATAATCGAGGTTGGCTAGCGCGGATTTAATGTGCGCGGGCACAATTCGTAGTCTGGGCGAATTTTGAAGTTCTCGCGCGTATTTGCAGTGCCATTGTTGTAGCATTTTATTAACTTGGCGTTGATACGCCAGTTTTTTCTTATATGCCGCTGCTCTTGTTCGGGCTTGTTGGATTTCCTGATCTTTTTGCTTAATCAAAAACTCTAACTGTCTTCTAGTCACTTTTGGGGGTACTGGCGCGCCTCTTTGTCGGGCTTTTGTTTTTTTTCTTGAACCAGAGGGTCGTGGTCTCATCTTGGATGCTCCATGTATTATAGTGTGACCAAGTCGTTTTTTTTAGTTTGGTATGGGCTTTTTCAAGAGAATCCTTTAAAACCCTATTTGTATAGAAATCCATAGTATTCTGGTATTAATCGATTTTTTTTGAGGTTACAAAATGAGCTCTGCAGGTAATTGGATTGCCAAAACCATTCAAAGCGAACAAAAAGGCCTGAAAAAAGAAGGGTTTGATTATGGAGTGCTATATCGTAATCGTTTGATTGGGTTTCGAAAAAGTTCGACCAAAATTGTGCGTGTCCAAAAACCAACCAATCTTTCTCGTGCTCGAAAGCTAGGGTATAAAGCCAAAAAAGGATTTTTGATTGTTCGCGTTGCCATTCGAAAAGGATCTGGATTGCATCGCCGTCCCTACAAGGGAAGGCGCCCCAAACAAATGGGCGTCAACAAAAGAACGCGTAATAAGAGCATTCAAGCCATGGCAGAGCTTCGTGTTAATCGAAAGTATCCTAATTGTGAAGTGCTCAACTCGTATTGGGTTGGAGAAGACGGCAAGCAAAAGTATTTTGAGGTTATTCTCGTGGATGTAAGTGCACCTGAGATTTTGAAAGACAAGAGCATTAATTGGATTACGCTTTCCGTGCATCGCGGTAGGGCTGCGCGGGGATTAACCAAACAAGCCAAAAAAAGCAGGGGCCAGCGCAAAAAAGGAAAGGGAACCGAAAAAACCCGTCCAAGCTTGAGAGCCAAAAAACGCATGGCCAAATAAAACCATTTGTTCTCTTTTTTTTGTATGAATATTGTCTTTTTTAATGCTCTTAGCGAATTGGAAAAAGCAAGGCTTTTTTTTCCAGTAGATGATTTTGTTTTCGCTCGAATTGTTCGATCGGAAAAAGATTGGAATTCCTTTAAACAATTTGCCCAGCAAAACCATGGGCAAAAGTTTTGTGCGGTATTGGAAAAAACCGATTCGCGGTTAGTGCAAAAAGCACGCCAAGCGGATTTTTTAGTGGGAATTTTGGGAAAAAGCCCAAAACATTGTTTGTTTTGTGTACAACAAAAAATCGATTTTTTGTTTCAACCATTTGGTTTTGGAAGGTCTGCGTGGGATTTGAGTATTTTGCGCATTGCCAAACAAAACAAGGTGAATGTTGGATTGTTTTTTTCCGATGTTTTGAATGCGCTTCCAAGAGAAAGAATAAAATGGTTTGAAAACGCGTTTTTTTTAGGGCTTTTTTGTAGGAAAATGAAAGTGGGTTTAGTGGCTTTTTCAGGCGCATTTTCCTTTGAGGAAACGCGTTGCCAAGAAGATTTGAAGTCTTTTCAAGAATTGTTGTTAGAAGGGTTTTCCTAGCAAGAGAAACCCTATTTATCAGCCTTTTAAAAAAGGCTGGCGAAAATCCACGGCTAAAGCCGTGGAATGAGTTCACATAGAATACTTGACTTCAAAACTACTTAGAAAACCATATTTCTTTAGGCGCTGGATATTTATTTGTTGCTTTCCTTATGTTGAATGTGAAGAAACCATGGATGTCATAATTATAGAAGGAGATATTGCTACTTTTTCAGTGGATGCCATTTTTAATGCGGCTTCTACGTCCCTTGAAATGGATGGTGGTGTTGCATTAGCGATTCGAAAGGCTGCTGGAAAAGAAGTGGAAGAAGAAGTACTAGAATCTGCTCCTTCGGAATTGGGGCAGGCAATTGCAACTAGTGCGGGAAAATTAGATGCCAAGTTTGTGATTCATGTTGCTTCCGTGAAACCGGGTGAACAAGCAACTGAAGAAAATATTCGAACTTCTTTTCGAAATGCATTAGAACTGGCGGATTCTTTGGAATGTGAAACCATTGCAGTTCCAGCCATTGGTTGCGGTGTGGGTGGTTTTTCCTTACAAGACGGCGCGCGGGTATTGTTGTCAGAGATAAAAGAATTTAAATCTTCTTTTTTGAAAGGCATTTTTTTTGTACTGGTTTCACAAGAAAACAGGGATGTTTTTATTCAGAAAGCAAAAGAATTGGAATTGTCTTTAACAGTGCGAAAAGAATTTGAAGAAAGATTAAAAGAAGAGGAAAAAAAGAAAGAAGGGGAAAGATTACAACGTGAAAAAGAAAAAGAAGAAAAAATAGTGGAAACAGATGATGGAATTGAAGAACAAGAAAAAAAAGAATCCGATTCCCAAGTCGCTTAGGGGTAAAAAACGGTATTGGGTGTGCCAGTTTTTTTCCAAACAATCAT
>JAHJAQ010000070.1 GCA_018813975.1 Microcaldota archaeon | reverse complement strand
ATTCTTTTGCCTGAATTGCTCTTTCAATCCGCGATTTTGCCTTTTGCAAATCCATGTTTTTATCATTGAATAAAAAAGGTTTTAAGTTAGTTGATGAGCGAAAAAAATGAGGGTTTAAAAACGGTTTAATGTCTAAGAGGGTGCTGTTAGAATGAAAAGACTCACAAAAAAGCCTGAAAAAACCCTTAAAAGAGGAAAATATTAAACCGCTACTTGCGTAGTGTTTGTATGAGTAATTGGGCTAAAAACTTGTGGAATTTGATCTTAACACTATCACTCATATTTATTATTCTAGCGTTATTAATAGAATTTTTTTTCCAAGTGGATGAAAAAACGCTGTGGTTGATTCATATTATAGATATTTTTGCTCTGTCCTTTCTCTTTATGGAACTAGTCTATGATTTTTATAGGGTAGAGGATAAGAAAAAATTTGTTACAAAAGAGTGGTTATTAATACTGAGTTTTTTGCCTTTTGGAGCAATTTTTAGGGTTGGAAGGGTTCTCAAAGCCTCGCGTGCGGTAAAGTTTTTATCGGGTGCTGGAACAAGAATATTAAGATTTCTCAGGTTAGAGAGTATTGGATTAAAAGCAGCTCAATCAACAGTTCATATTTCGAGAGCTTCTAGAATACTGAGACCGATAGCAGAGATTCTCAGAAAAAAAAGACGAAAAAAATAAGTGATTTGAGAAAAAGATAAATTTACTTTTTCTTTTTGTTAAATTCTTTTAAGTGGAAAACTAACAATGGGTTGATACTGCTGAAAAAATATTTTAATGGTTTCAAGATCGTATAAGCGGATCGTACTGAGATATTTATAAGATTTTCCTATCTTTTGAGCTTAGGTGGTTGGAATGAAGGTTAGGGATGTTTATATGGATAATTCTGGCTTTGTTGATAGAGTTTTGGAAAGTGATTCTATAGAAAAAGTTGTTGCGGTAATGGGGGCAATTAAGACAACTAGGACAGTTTTTGTGGTAGACAAATCAGAGAATCTATTAGGAGTAATAACAATCCAAGAGATTTTTGACCGGATATTTGATGAAATGAAACCAAGAATAATAGGGTGGTTTCGCAAAAAGAAAGAGAAGGATTTAAAAGCAAGAGACATAATGAGACCAGTGACATCAGTTTCATTGGATGATGAATTGGGTGATGCTTTGCGCGTGGCCAGTGCGGCTAAACTGCAGGACCTTCCTGTTTGCGAGGATGGGAAGGTAGTGGGGGAATTGGATTGCTTTGAGCTTTTAGCTGGTTTAGTTGCAGAGAACAAGAATTATTTCAAAGAATAATCACATGAGTCATACTTAAACTCCGTGTTTTTTAACCAGTTCAACTCAAAATTCCGTCCAGCTTTAATGTCTTGTAGGATAATTTTCACTTTGTCAGCGGTAATAAATGATGGCACCAAAACAAACTTGATGCCTGCCGCACAGAGATTTTTCGCATCATGCAGATCATGTGCCAAAACAATAAGATTCGTGCCACTATTTTTCTGCAGCAACTTTTTAGCCAGAACAATATTCGAATCAGCATTCATTATAGTTGAAACAACTACTTTTGGTTTTACTTTTAAAATAAAATCAATTGTTTCTAAATCGGATACATCCCCATAAAGAGTATTGAATTTTAGCTTGTTTGCCTCTTTTAGTGCCCTCGGGTCAAAATCGACAACTAGGATATCCTTTTCATTCATTTTCTTGTCAATAAGAATTCTTTTTCCGGTTTCTCCAAAACCAAGGCAAACAAAAGAATAGTTTTTATCCTCGACAATGTGCAGAGAATCTTCAAAAAACCTTTTGCTTCGCAAAACAGGCAAAAAATTAGACAAGCGGTCATAAATCTTGTTATTATAAACAATCATGTACGTGGAAGCACTGATGGTTACAACTGCAACCAAAGTAATTATTGAAACAACCTCGCTGGAAACATGCCCCACTTTTGCTCCCAAAAAAATGAGTATCAACGAAAATTCGCTTATCTGTGCAACAGTCAGACTTGAAAGAAAGCTTGTTCGCCCCTTATATCCCAATTTAGCCATTAGAATAAAAACGATTATTGGATTTCCCACAAGAACAAAAATTGAAAATATTATTGCCGGGGCAAATAGAATATTGGAAGCAGTAAACACCAAATTTGAGCCCAGAACAACAAAAAAAAGTACAATGAAAAAATCTCTTAGATACTTTAATTTTCCCAATACCTCATAAGTATATGGAAGAGATGCTATTGAAACTCCTGCCAGAAAAGCTCCGATTTCTTTGGAAAAACCAAGAAGAATGGCTACTCCTGCAAAAGCAAAACACCAAGAAATAGCCCCAAGAAAAAGCAGTTCCTGGCTCTTGGAAAGAGAATCAAATATTCTTTTAACAAAAAACTTTGAAGCAATGAAAAACAGCAAAAACAGTGCAATCAGACCGAAAACAAACTGGGAAAGCTGGCTGGTTAAGTCTACTGAAAAAGAAAAGGACGATATCAAAACGAGGGCTATAATTGCAACAAAATCTTGCACCAGTAAGAAACCAATAGAAATCTTTCCATACAGTGAATTCAATTCTTTCTTGTCAGACAACAATTTTACAATTATTATGGTGCTGCTAAATGTTAACGCAATTGCAATATATAATGACTCTAAAAAACCAAATCCCAAAAACGATGCAATTGCAAATCCGCCAAGAGTAGTAAAAACAATCTGCCCTATCCCCGTTACAATCGATGTTTTTCCTATCTCCCTAAAAATTCTCGGGTCAAGATTGATTCCAACAAGAAACAGCAAAAAAGCCACTCCAAGCTCCGAAAAAACATATAACAACTCCTTATAAGTAATCACATTCAAAAAAGAAGAACCAAGGATAATTCCGGCAAAAATAAAAGCAAGCAAAGCAGGTTGCTTCAGTTTTATAAATAAAAAACCAAGCAAGGTAGCTACTACAATTACCACTGCAAGCTCTAAAAAGAAATCCTGTATCATGTACTAGATTCCCCTTTTTTTCTATTTATATATATCTCACATCTACTAGCGTAGGTTTTTCAGTTAATGCCTACTAGCTAATTTCTCTAAAATAGCACATAACAGGTACATTATTATCTTTTGTTCTACATAACAGTTTCCTATTATATTACACAATTCTTTTGCCTGAATTGCTCTTTCAATCCGCGATTTTGCCTTTTGCAAATCCATGTTTTTATCATTGAATAAAAAAGGTTTTAAGTCAGACAATTCACGAAAAAAACAGGGGTTTTAATACTCTATTTTTTGGGTTTGAAAAACCAGTAAATTCCGACTAGTATGAGAATCGCCCCCATCAATACTCCGGTGTACGCAGGTATTTGTTTGTAGGGCGGACAAACAGGGCATTCTAATAGAATCGTGGAAACAATAATGCAAAATCCCAGTATTCCCAGGCCAATGCTTTTGTGCAATCGATAAATTCCAATAATACTTAACAGAACACCCAGAACAATTCCAATTTGGTGGGGCAAATGATTATACCCGCCACACTTTTCGGCACAATCCGTTAGAAAAGAAAGAATAACAATAATCAATCCGATTATAATCGGGGCTATTGGTTTCCATTGTATTGTTTTGGTTTTAGTGCGTTTCATGCTAATCGATTTCGATTTTTTTCATTCTTCTTTTTCGTCTTTCTGCTGCATCAAATGGTGTTTCCAAAAAAGAGTGAATAATTTTTTGGGTGGTTTCAAAGTCAATAATTTGGGCGCCTAAACACAATACATTCGCGTTATTATGTTCGCGCGCTAGTTCAGCGGTTTTAGGGTTTTCGCATAAGGCCGCGCGAATTCCGGGGTGGCGGTTGGCAACAATACTCATACCCATTCCGGTTCCACAAACCAGTATTCCCCATGAATTCTCATTTTTTGATATTTGTTTTGCAAGGGGGTGCGCAAAATCAGGGTAATCGCACGATTCATTATTCAAAGGGCCTAAATCAATTACTTCGTGTTTGGCGTGTAAAAAAGAAATAATTTCTTTTTTGCGCTCAAATCCCGCATGGTCTGATGCAATAAAAATTTTCATACAATTCTCCTATATTCGAACTAGTTCTTTTGGTGCTTTGCTGAGCCATTTGGCTTCGGTTTTGGTTACAAGGCAATCGTCTTCAATGCGAATCCCAAATTTGTTTTTCACATAAATGGCTGGTTCTAATGCAAACACTTGGTTGGGTTCAAATTTCCATTCTTCTGCGGGACCAATGCGTTGCGGCCAATCGTGTTCTTCAATTCCCAGTCCATGGCCTAGTGCATGGGGCAATGGTTTTCCAAACCCTTTTTTCAGTATCTTGTTTGCGATTTGAAACACTTTTTTGGCTGGAACGCCTGGTTGAATGGCTTGAAAGGCTTTTTGTTTGGCAAAGTGTACCAGCCAATAGTTCCATTCTTGTTCTTCGGTTGGTTTTCCTACAAAAAAAGTACGCGAAATGTCGGATGAATAATGCGCGAATTTTACGCCAAAATCAACGAGTAAATAGTTTCCTTTTCGAATTTTAGTTAAACTGGTTTGGTGGTGGGGAATAGCGGCATTTTTGCCAAAAGCCACGATGGTTGGAAACGCCAGTTTTTCAGCGCCACCTTTTCGCGCTTCGTATAATAGTTCTATCGAAATGTCTTTTTCTGTTCTGCCCACTCGAACCATGTCTGGAACTTTTGCGAGTATTTCTTCTGTGATGTTGCAAGCGGTTTTTATTTTTTTGATTTCTTCTTTGGTTTTAGTGCTTCGAATTTTTCCAATTGCTTTAGCTACATCAACTATTCGCTTGGGTTTTAAGACTCTTTTTAGCTTAATGAGACTGGAATAAGGATAGAACGCGAGTGGAATGCCGATTTTTTTGTTTTTGATTTTTTTTTCCAGAATGCGCGTTACCGCATCATTGCTTGAAACCGTAACCACGCGAAGTCTTTTTTTGTCTTTTTGCGAGACTTGTTCGAGGGTACTGCATAACAACAAGGGTTTTTTGTTTTTTTCTATAATCAACCAGTTGTTATGGAAAATATGGGTGGATAATCCTGCAAAATAAGCAAAATTGGGATCAGTGGTATGGGGAAAGCTTCTGATTATAATTGCATCTAAACCGTTTTTTTCGAATAATTGACGGATTTTGTGGCGCATTACAATAATACGAGCAGGGGCTTTTTATTCGTTGGCCTTTTACTTTTTTTTGAGCATGGGCAAGCCGGTTTTGTTGTTTTCCACTATGGAATAGCCCGGGGGAAGGTCAATGGCATTGCTTTTTTTTTCGCCCGAAAAATAGAACAATTTTCCTTTTTGGTGCAAAAAGTAGGTTTTTCCTTTTGAAT
>JAHJAQ010000069.1 GCA_018813975.1 Microcaldota archaeon | reverse complement strand
TTTCTTTTTTAACGTTCTTTTTGTCGTTTGTTTTTTTTGGTTTGGCTGATTCTTGATTTGTCCTAGTTCTTGTGTTTTTTTACAAGAATATTTTGATTTCTTCTAGTTGGTTTCCTATTTTTTTGATGTTTCGGTTAATGTCCCGAATCTTTTTTTCGTTGTTTGTCGATTCTAGGGTTTTGCCGCATTCTGGACAACGAAACTGGTATTCTGCTGCGATTTCAAAGGGGTGGTTGCCGCACCCTTTTTTGCAGTTGAAAAACACATAATTTTGTTCGAAGTCTCGCTTTTTTTCAAGTTTTAGGACCTCTTCTAGTTGTTGTTCTGTAATGAGTTCTGCAATTCGCTTGGTTTTGATGTTCCAGGTATAGGAATACCACCCGGTTTTTTGGTTTCGGGTTTTTTGATAGCACGCAATGCCCCTGTAATGCAGGCGATTGAGGGCGGTTCGGATCTCGGTTATTTTGGCTTTGACTTTTTTGGCGATTTCTTCATCTGTGGTGTCGCGTTTTAGTCTTTCACAGTATTTTACAAGGTCAAAGGCAAATTCCCCTCCCACTTGTTGGACAAATTCTTGTGCGAGTGGAAGGTGCATAATTCCTTTTGACTGCGCCATGAACTAATAGGGTTTGAAACAATTTAAAAACCGGGTGTTGTTTTTAGCGCGTTTTTACTTTTTTGTTGCGAGCACTGGGAACAATTTTTATTTTTGGTTTTGAAAATTTTTTGGTGAGCTCTTTTCCGTGTTGTAGTTGGTCTAAAATAATTGCAAGTGCGGCAATCTCGCTATGGGGTTGGTTGGTTACGGACACGTTATAATCCGCGAGCTGGTATATTTCTTTTGGGACCTTTTCAGCCCCTACTACAATCGCAATTTTTCGTTTTTTCCAAATTTTTTTTTGAATTGTTTGAATGGGCTGGCCATACATCGTGGCATGTATCGCACAGTATCCTTGTTTTTGAAGGGTTTTGATGGCTTTGCGGTCAGAACCGGAATATTGAATTTTGAATGCGCCCCCCCATTTTTTCACTATTTTGCGCACGGTTTGTAGTAATCCTGTTTGATTGTCTCCACACACAATCACTTGTTTGGCCCCTAATGCACGAGCCGTTAGACAAACATGGGTCGTGGTTCGAACATCCCTTCCAATGCGATGTCCCAATCGAACAACTGCTATGTCCATAGTTTTTTTAACTATCTTCCCCATTTTATTTCTATCTATGTTGGACATTAAGTTAATTCGTGAAAAGCCAGACTTGGTTCGCAAAAATCTAGAAAAAAGACAAGATCCAAAACTATTGTCAAATCTAGATGAATTGGTTCAAGCAGATATTGAATGGAGGAACCTCAAGCAACAAAATGATGACTTGCGTCATGAACGCAATCAGATCTCACAACAAATTAACCAATCCAAAAAGCAAGGTACTTCTATTGCTCAGTTACTGGAAAAGGCCAAGCAATTACCACAAAAGATCAAGGGGAACGATGAAAATATTCGTGACCTCGAAAAAAAGATTAAACAGTTGTTATATCAAATCCCCAATTTATTAGATTCTAGTGTTCCGTTTGGAAAGGATGATTCTAACAATAAAGTAGTGCGTTCGAGTGGCAAACCCAAAAAACCAGCGTTTCCGTTAAAACACCATGGTGCACTTGCTAAAGAACTTGGTGTTGCCGATTTTGAAAACGCGGTTAAAATTAGTGGGACCGGATTTTTTTTCTTATTAGGGGACCTCGCCTTATTAGATTTAGCATTACAGCGTTTTACGGTTGACTTGTTGCTCAAAAAAGGTTTTACGTTGGTGTACCCTCCCGCACTTATGAATCGAAAAGCTTATGAAGCGGTGGTTTCATTATCGGATTTTGAGGATGTAATGTACAAGATTGAGAATGAGGATCTTTATCTTATTGCTACCTCTGAACATCCCTTAGTTTCGCGTTTTTTAGGCCATACTTTTAGGGAAGAAGAACTGCCCCAAACGTTTGTCGGCATTTCCCCTTGTTTTAGAAGAGAAGTGGGCAAGCATGGTTTGGATGAAAGAGGATTTTTTCGCGTACACCAATTCAACAAGGTAGAACAAATCGTGTTGTGCAAATCAAAAGAAAGTCCGCAATTTTTTGAAAAAATTGTTAAGAATGCGGAAGAAGTGCTTCAAAAACTTAAGATTCCCTATCGTGTAACCAATGTGTGTACGGGGGATATTGGAATTATTGCCAGTAAAAAGTTTGATGTGGATGGCTGGAGTCCGCGAGAGAGTAGGTATATTGAATTAATGTCGTGCTCGAATTGTACGGATTATCAATCTAGGCGTTTGAACGCCAAATATTTTGATTCAAAAGGCGAAAAACAGTTGGTGCATACTCTTAATGCCACTATGCTTGCTACTGCCCGCTTTTTGCGCATTTTTATTGAAAACCACCAAACCAAAAAAGGAAGCATCAAAATTCCATCCCCGTTATGGAAATATATGAATAATAAAAAAGAAATTTTTTCCCCTAAAATGAAGAAGCCCCGCAAGAAAAGGGTTTTTTCCAAGAAAAAGCGAAAACGCAAAAAGTGAATCTTTAAATGCCTTTTCAGAGCCAATTATTTTGTACTGTTTCTAAAAAACAGTTTTTTTTAGTGAGCGGGCTCATAGCTCAGTTGGTAGAGCACCGGGCTTTTAGCAAAAATGAAAGCGACCCGGGTGTCGAGGGTTCGAGTCCCTCTGGGCTCACTTTTTTAGATGCCTCTTTTTTTCGTCGATTTCAGTGGCAATGGGGGGTCTGCAAATGTTCTTGTATTAACAAATGCTAATTTTAGTATGAAGACGCTGTCTGCGGTTATGGTTCAAAATGTTGTATCTTTTCGTAAGCGAGGAATCTCATATAAAAAAATTGCACGTTTGCTGAAATTGAGTTCTTCGTCTGTACATAAATATGCAAAAACTATTCAGTTATCTAAAAAGAAAAAGCAGATGTTAAAACAAAATGGAATAAAAAACCAACAAGCATTTGTTTCAAGACTGGAAAAGAGAATATTAACTCCCTGCTTAAACGCAGATTTTGCTAATTTGCTTGGTCATTTATTTTTTGATGGTTCTGTGTTTTGCGGCTCTAATTCAAAATTTTGCTTGAGTTTTACAAATGCGTCGAAAAAAGCAATAGATTCCTTTCTTGAAAAAATTAACTCTTGCTTTGGTTTGGGTTCCCAAAAGATATACAAAACTAATGGAAAAAATGTTGATTTTTTTGAGGCACAAATATATTCAAAAAAAGCCTATTTTTTTTATGAAGCAGATTTCAGAAACTTTTAGTACTTCGAAAGGTGCTCAGGTTCCGGGGCTGATTAAATCTTCAACTACTAAAATCAAGGCGGCTTTTTTGCGTGCTTTTTGGGATGATGAAGGTTGCATTTCAGATAGGGGCGTGCTATCTGGAACATCTTCAAGCGAAAAAATGGTTACTGATTTGATTTTGATTCACAATGAATTGGGTATTGAATGCTATAAGGAAGTTGTTCGGCAACCAACCTGGACGATTTTCAGATTGGTTCTTCGTCGCAATAGAGAAAATTTTAACAATTTTATTACAAAAATTGGTTTTGAACATGCGATTGTAACAAAAGGATATCATGTTGGAAAATACAAAAGTGACGTATTATTAGAAAAATATACTCAAAAATATGTTATTTAGCTCTTGCTATGCTAAATGTTTAAAATCATTTTTAGTGCTTTTTTTAGTATGGGCTCATAGCTCAGTTGGTAGAGCACTCGATTTTTTCAATTATTTTCGGATTGAAAAGAGGTGCGGCTCTTAAAAACTGCTGATGGGAGTGACCGAGGTGTCGTGGGTTCGAATCCCACTGGGCTCACTTATTTTCACATTTTGATGAGCCCGTCGCACATGGGAAACGCCGTGCAACCCCAGAACTTTCCAAACTTGCTTTCCCGCAAGCTCATTGGAACCTTGCATTTGGGACAAGCAGGTGTTTTGATTTTTGCGTTAGAATGTCCAGCACAAACAGGAACTCCTTGGGCGCTATATTTAGTGGCGGTTTTTCCACAACTTGCACACTTCATTAGAGATCTATGAAAAAATCGTTCTAAGGTTTTTTAAACGTTCTTTTTTCGACAATTTCAGTGGTACAGCCTCAGCTAAGGCTGGCGAAAATAGGTCGCCCCATTTTCGATGGGGTATAACTGTGCTCGTTTTTTTCCAGGTTTTTTGCGGAGCAAAAAAGCTGTTCGACGATTTCAGTGGCAATGAACCGCTACCAAAGTAAAATAACGGGCCAAGACTATTTTTTGTAATGAATGTTTCCGAAAACGAATGTGAACTAGTTGGTGCAATTATTGGTGATGGACACATTTATCGTGGCTTTGGCAAGTACCTTGTTGGAGTAACTGGACATCGAACTAATGATGCCGAGTATCTAAAGCATTTGTGTACTTTAATAGAGTTGGAGTGGGGAATCAAAAAGAAGCCTTTCTTTCGAGGTGGGGGGCTTAGAATCGTTTTTCAATCTAAACCAATTGTTGAGCGTTTACTGGGTTTTTTTGAATTGCCTTTTGGAGCCAAAAAGTGTTATACTGTGGTGATCCCCTCTGTTTTACGGAATGATTGGAAATATAGTCGTCATGTATTGCGTGGACTAGTGGACACAGATGGTTCCGTGTTTGTTTCCAAAAAACCGGGTATTGATCGTTATCCTTCTCTTGAGATAACGACTGTTAGCAAAGAACTCGCCAGTCAAACCAGAAATATTTTGCTTTCTCAAGGATTTAGGGCGGCTAATTTGAGGTTTTCCTATTCAAGGCTTTCTACGCGTCCTGCCTATAAAGTGGCTTTGTTTGGGTGGAAAAACTTGTTGAAATGGTTTAATGAGATTGGCTTCTCCAACCCAGTAAAACGAGAGAAAGCCAGGGCAATCTTGGTGGAAAAATATGGCAATGTTTAAAAGTACTCTTTCGAACAATATTTGCACTGTTTTGGGTTGGTAGCTCAGCTGGGAGAGCACTCGAAGACTTTTGATTTAATCTGGTCTGGTGTAGCTGAAGTCCCAGAAGGGAATACGTTCGGTCGGTGACCGAGTGGTCGGGGGTTCAAGTCCCTCCCAACCCAATTTTATTGTCGAGGGTTCAAATCCCTTCAGCCCCATTTCTATTTCTTTAATCGTTCAAATAGAAATAATAGAAAATATTTTTTGGAATAAAAATAGAATGCGGAGCGGACAAAAGCCCGCTCCTTGAAAACGCAATTTACTTGCGTTTTCGTTTTACTTTGGTAGTTCGTCTTTTTCTTCGTTTAACAACTTTCTTTGTGGTTGTTCTACGAACTTTTTTACGAACCGTAGTTTTTCTTTTTCTCATTGGATTTTTCAACTCCAATGCCTACTATTATGTAGACACTATAAGACTTCGTTATGTAGAGGAATATAAAGGTTTCGCTTAAACGAACCTTTAAATACTACTTCTGCAATTTGACAACCGCTTTTTTTCAAAAAGCTGGTAAAAAAAGTTGTCGCATTTAATTTTTTTGTAAAAAAAGATAACTTTTTCCAATTTCTTTTTTTTTGTTCTGTTTTTTTTCCAAAACTCTTTTTTTTGGGGCGGCGGTTGTTTTTTCTTTGTTTCTGTTTTCTTTTTTAGTATGGGTGTGGATGAAAAAAAGAAAATTGTTGCGTTGCTGGAACAATCGGGTGTTGAATTTAAGGTTTTAGAACACGAACCGGTTTTTACTTCGCAACAAGCCGCCCAAGTGCGCGGTGTTGCCTTAAAACAAGGGGTTAAGGCCATGGTATTGCAAGGCGGTTCTGGCACTATTTTTTTGTTTTGTATTTCTGCGGACAAAAGAATTGACCTTAAAAAAGTCGCCAAACTGGTGGATGAAAAAAAAATGTTTTTGGCGGATCCAGAACTTGTTTTGAAGAGAACCGGGTGTGAGATTGGTTCGGTGTCTCCTTTTTCCGGAAAGCTTTCTGGTTTTCCCACTTTTTTTGATCACGATATTTTGTTGAATGAGGTTGTAGAATTTAATATTGGATTGCATACTCATTCTGTGCGCATGAATAGTGAGGATTTGGTTAAACTAATCGAACCCAAGGTAACGATTTTTGTCAAGGGACTCTAATGGGTGTTTGATGCTTCTTGTAGGCGTTTGGCGATTTTTTCTTTTCCAAATGCAAATGCGAGGTTTCCTACTTTTGGGCCGAATTTTTTGCCCAGGACAATTTGATAAATGGCTTTAAAGCTTTGTTTTGGTTCTATTGTATTGTTTCTGCTGATATCAAAGATTGCTTTTTGAATGGCTTCTGGCGTTTTTTCTTTTAAAATCGCTCGGCTAATTTCATCCAATGTTTTTCTCTGTTCTGGAGAAAATGATACCTCGCTTGGCATGGTTTCCAAAAATGATATTTTGTAGGATTCGGGTGCCCAGTTGTTTACCCAGTTTTGTGCTCGTTCCAGTTTTTGTTGTAAAATTCCTTTTTCTTTTGTGGACAATCCTTTGGGCAAGTGTTTGGTTTGAATGAATATTTCCAAGGCTTGTTCTAGTTGTTTTTTTGGATCGAATAATTGTGCAATGTTCGCTAAAAACGGATAGTGTACTTGCAAGATGCGTTTGCCGGGTTTTTCAATTAGGGATAGTTCGTATACGCGCTTTAGTTTTTGTGTCATGCTTTTGGTTTCGGCTTCTTCCAAGTCATAATAAATGCGTTCGCATCGATCAAATCGATCATTTAGTAATATAAAAGAATTATCGGTTAAAGAGAATTCGATTACGGAATTGGGTTTGTAGGAAAAATTCAAGAAGCGAAATAATTCTGGGCTGGCTACTTCTAACCACTGTTCGAGGTTGATAACGTTTCCAACCGAGCCGGACATTTTGGCCCCGCCAATTTGAATGAATTCCGTGGGGACCTGTATGGGTGGTTTTTTTTTGAATACTTCTTTCATGAGTGCTTGTCCAACATCCACGGACCCTCCTTTGGAAAAATGGTCTTTTCCCGCGCTTTCAAAGTCCACTTTGTTCAAGATCCAGTGTGCCGCCCAGTGAACCCTCCAATGTAGTTTGGCATTTCCATTTAAGGGCGAAACCGTTCCTTTTTGTCCACAGTCGCATTCATAGGATACTTTTTTGCCGTCCCACTTGGTTACGTTGGTGTAATAAATGCGCTTGCATTTTTCACACAGTATTTGGATGGGTACAAATCCTTTTGTGGCTTTTTCAGATCCGGATACTTGTGACCATACTTGAACAATTTCTTTGGAATGGTTGAGACTAAACACAATGAGGTCATTGAATTTTCCTTTTTTGTAGGTTTCAAACGCAGAGGTAATGTTTAATTTAACGCCAAATTGCGGAATGAATTTTCGAATATTAGAGGTAAACGCTTCTGCCCAAGACGTGTATCCTGGAATGGGGGAAGGGGCGGTTGCACAGGGAAATCCCAAGTATTTTTCGTGTTGTTTTTCTGGAATGTTTAAATCTTCAGGAATTTTTCGAACCGCATCAAAATCGTCAATAATAAAATTTTGTTGAACTGGTTTTTTTCTTTCTTCAATGGCTTTTTTGACGGCGTATGGTGTAAAGATTTCTGGGCGGGCATTTCCAATGTGAAAAAAACCGCTTGGCGTCCACATTCCTTCGCATACAAAGCTTTTTTGTTTTCGTTTGAGTACTTGGTCTGCTACTTCTTCTGCCCATGGCCTGGATTCAAGGTTTTTTTCTTTTTGGAGTGTTGACATGTAATCGCATCTAATTAGCAAGAAAACGTTTTTAAGCCGTTTTTTGGGCCCCTATTCGTCGTATGCTTCATCTACTTTGTGAATTTCAATGCCGTTGTCACTGATTTTGAGTGGGTGTAGATCCTCTGAATGATGGGTGGCGCGCATTTTTCGAATGTGCATGGTGCGGTTGCTTTGCATGCCGGAGCCCATATAATGCAATACGATTACACCATCTACTACATATTCTTCTACTCCGTATTTGCCAAAGGTATTGCTGGTTTCATTAATTTCGGAAATCAAAATACTAGTTACTCCTGTTCGTGCAAGCATAAATGATAGTTTTAAAATGGCTTTTCGAATTTCGTTTTCATTTTCAAAGTTTAATCCCATTGCCGGAATAGAATCAATTACCACGCGTTTGGCATTAATGCGTTTGGAAACCCGCAAGATTTCCAATAACAATTTGTCCACATCAAAGCCCGTTACGGGTAGGGAAAATTGTTCTTCGCTTGGAATGCCAATCTTGGCAATAGACCCGTCAATAATGTATAAGAGATTTCTTTCTTCGAATTCGCGAAGGTCCCATCCAAAACGCAGCATGTCTTGTCGCGTTAATTCTGGTCTTTCGTCTAGGGTTACATAAATCCCTGGTTCATTGAATTGTTTGGCCCCCATATACAAGTATTGGACGCCAAAAATGCTTTTGCCTGTTCCCGTAGCACCAGAAATAAGGGTGCTTCTTCCTTCTGGAAAACCGCCTTCAATCAACTCGTCCAAGCCAGGAATGCCGCTTTTAATTCTTCTTGGAGCAACGCTCATACTATAGTATTACGATTTGAGCGTTTTAAAGCCTTGCCTTTTGGCTAAGCACGTTTACTATCCAAAACGCCTTTGATTTTGCGAATTTTTTCTAATAACTTTTCCAGGTCCGCAGTTTTTTTGAGTTGAATATTAAATCGGCAACTAAACTCGTTTGCGTTGGTAATTGTATTAGTAGAATTTACCACGCACTTAAATTTGGCAAACTCGTTTAGAATCTGGGCTAAAACTCCGACCCGATTGATAACGCGCACGTGAATTTCAACGTTATAGGGGTGTTTGGGAAATTGTTCGTCACTAACTGAAATTGCTTTTTGAGGGTTTTTTTTGTAGTTTAAACAGTCTTTTCGATGAATAATGATTTTTCGTTTAGTGGTTTTAAATGCAATTACCTCGTCTCCTGGCAAGGGGTTACAACACTTGGCTAAACGTGTTTGTGTTTGTTTTTTTCTTGAAAAGAATAATTTTTTGATTTTAGCCAATGGTTTTGAAGTGTGTTGTTCAATGTTTAGAGCGGTTTTAATCTTGGTTTTTGCTTTTTCTGTTCGAACAAAAGATAACCACGCGCGTTTGGGTTCTTGTCGATCAGAGGTAATAATTTCAACCAAATCACCATTTTCCAATCGATGGCTGAGTGGAACCAGTTTTCCATTTACTTTGGCTTTTTCGCATTTGGCGCCTAGTTGGCTGTGAACTGCGTATGCAAAATCAATTGGGGTGGATCCTTCGCGCAAGTCCAAGAGTTCGTTTTTAGGAGTAAATACAAAAACACGGTTTTTATCGAATTGGATGCGCAGAGTTTGCATGAGGTCGCGGTTTTTTTCAAATCCCACCCAATCGGATATTTGTTTGGCAATTGATAATCTCGAATCAAAGTGGGGGTCCTTGGCGTATTGTTTGTATTCCCAGTGAGCTGCCAATCCATCTTCTGCTTCGATGTGCATATCCCATGTGCGGATTTGAATTTCCGCGGAGTTGTTTTTCCATTGTATATCCGTGTGAATGGATTGGTATCCGTTTGGTTTTGGGTGTGCAATATAATCTGTGAATCCTCCTTTTATTTCTTCAAATTCTTGTTGTAGAATTCCCATTAAGTGATAACATTCTTTAGTGGTGTTGCAAATAATACGAACTGCAATTAAATCATTGATTTCAGATAGTTTTTGCTGTTCGCGCTCCATTTTTTTGTAAATTCGGTATATGTTTTTGACTCTTCCCGTAACAAATGCCTCAAAACCATTTTTTTCCAATATTTCTTTAATTTTGGTTTCTAGTTTTTTTTGACGTTCAATTCTTTTTTCTCTTTTTTCGTTTAATTGTTTTTTTAGGCTTTCATATATTTTTGGTTTTAGTTGTTTCAAGGCAAGATCTTCCAATTCCCATCGGATTTTATGCAAGCCAAGCTTGTGGCAAATCGGTACCCACACAAATAAACAAACTATCGCGTTTTTTTGGTCTTCACTGGTTCCTGTTGCAAACCGTAGCTTGGTTAGTGTTTTGGCAATTTTAATAATAAGAATCCGAATGTCTTCGGCATGTGCTAATAATAATTTAGAAAGTGTTTCTGAGGGTACTTTTTCAAAGTTTTTTTTCAAGATCTTCGCCATGCGTTTGACTTCGCGTGCGAGCATGGTGCTTTCTGTTCCGAAGATGGTCTCGCTATCTTCTTCCAAAATCGGTTCAATTAGCGCGCTTAAAATCGTGGAAGTTCCAAATTCTAGTTCGTGCAATAAGGCACCGGTATCCAAAGCAGTTTGTTTCAAATCAAGGGGAATGTTTTGTTCATTTAGTTTTTGGAGTGCTAAAAGGATTTTTTCCCGGTCTGATGCAAACGTATCTTTTTTGGTTTGGGCTTGTAGATTCTCTAATTGAGCATGCCGGTATTGCATTTTTTCTCATTTCTTTTTTGTTTTTAATGTGGGCACGCCCTTGAGTGGAGTGCATTGTATTCGAATAGTTAACCCAGTGATTTTCCTCCCGCCTGTGAATTCCAAAGCACTCAAAACAATAGCTACCGTTGCTTTCTTCCGAATCTGGCGGATTGACTAGTGCTTTCAGCCTTTGGGGACAAGCGTTCAACGTCCAACCATTGGCCATTCGAACGAAAGGCATTCGCCCCAAAAGCTTCGGTTCCACCTAAAGCAGATTTGTGGTAATAGAACACTGCTACCGCTCCAACCTAGCCCACAAAAAATTTCTCTTAAAAACGCTTTTTATAGCTACCTATCGCCCGTTTTAGGATTATTTTTTCTTTTTGAAAAAGCGTTTGTACACAAAATAGATAATCACAATAAGGACAATTACTAGGATAATATTTCCCAATAAGCCAGCGCCCCCGTTTTGTTGGGCTTCCGCTTGGCTCACAACATTCAATGAAACCTGTTGTTGAACGCTTTGCGTACTAAAATCCTGGTTTTTGTATTCAAAGAGAAGGGAAATGGGCAGTTCTCCTGGAATTGTATCGCCACTAATAGTGGTTTCTACTTTGAAAGAATCAAAATCATCCGGATCCATGGTTCCAATAAACACTTTTTTTTCAGAGGTAATATTCACGTTAGGGGGTGCGTTCAAAGTTACCACTACGTTTCGAGCAGTTGCACTGCCGCGATTAAACACATTAATTGTGAATTCGGCAGTGGTTCCCGGAAAAGCAGTGGTTTGGTCTTGGACAATCGTGCCATCCAATTCTGCAATAGCACGTACTAAAACACCCAAATATCTTGTTATGCTGTACTCGGATCGATTGGTATCTTGGAAATTAATGGTTAAAGGTACTACATGGGTTTTTTGTTCAGCACTACTATCCACTCCTAGCTTTAGCAAAACTGTTTCAGTAGCACCCGGTTCTATTGATTCTAAAAAAGAAAAAGAAGGTCCAATGGTTTTAATGGGTCTGTCAACTACGATTCCTGTACTGGTCACGGTTCTATCTTCACCGGTTCCAATCAAAATATTTTTGGCTGTTGAACTGCCCGTGTTTCGCAACGTGAGTGTAGTTTCAAGAATGCCCCCTACACTTACCTCGCTTATAGAACTTTCAATTAATTCTACTTGTGGTTTAATTGCAGTAATGGTAATGGAAAGGTCTTTCCCAATTCGAGATTGACCATCTTCACTAACATTAACGATTATAGTGTACGTGCCATTCAATGCTCCTTTATCCGTTTGGATTTCTAGCTTGGCTACTTTACTTTGGTGGGATAATATTTGATCAAAAAAGGCACTGGATTTTCCGGCTTCGCTGGTTGAAAATGGATATCCTAAATCTAACGTTACTTCCACGTTTTCAGCAATCGCGTTTTCACTATTAGTAATGGTTGCCCAAATCGTAACTAATTGACCGGGTTCTGCTGGAGCTGGGGAATAGGTATTGGCTATGCTAAAAGTGGCGGCTTGAACGCCTTGTATTGCAAGTGCCAAGAACAATAACAATAATATCCATTTAAAATGCATTTTTAGTTCTCTTTTCTGGTTTTTTTTCTTCTTTTATAATTTTACCGTCTTTCAAGTAAATAATTCTTTTGGCATGTTCTGCCACATATCTTTCATGCGTAACCATAATAATAGTTTTCTTTTGGTTTTGGTTCAGTTCTTGAATAATTTCCAGTATTTTTTCGCCGGATTCTGAGTCCAAATTTCCAGTGGGTTCATCGGCTACAATAATTTCTGGGTTTACGGCTAGTGCGCGCGCAATTGCTACGCGTTGTTTTTGGCCTCCGCTAAGTTCATTGGGCTTGTGATGCATGCGTTTTTCCAATCCAACGTTTTTGAGCATTTCAATCGCAATTGTTTCGCGTTCTTTTTTGGGAATGCCTTGAAACCATAGGGGCAGCATTACGTTTTCTTTGGCAGTTAACCTTCCAATCAGATTAAAGGATTGGAATACAAATCCAATGGTTTTACCCCGAATTCGGGCTAGTTCTTCATCGTTCATGCCAGAGACCAATTGGTTGTGAATGTATACTTTTCCCGTGCTGGGGCGCAATACACAGCTCAATACGTCCAATAACGTGGTTTTTCCGCTACCGCTGGGGCCCATAATTGCGAGGTATTCGCCTGGTTGAACATTTAAGTCAATTCCATCCAATGCCATTACCACATTGTCGCCTACTTCATAGCGCTTTACAAGGTCTTTAGCGGTTAATACGTTTTTTTCTAAAATCATGTTTTTTTCCTCTTCAAATAATTATACTGGGTGATATAGGTCTTGTCGATTGTCTTTTGAATAGGGTCTTTTCACTACTTTTTTTTGAATGAGCAAATCCTTTAATGCTCTTCGAATACTTCGTGCATGCAAACCAGACTGATTTATTAGTTCTTGTTGCGTGCTAGCGCCTTGTGATTGCAATAATTGCCATACCAAACGTGCACTGGGTGTAAGGTCAATCATTCGAAGTGGTTTTAAGACTTTTTTTTCCAAGGGAAAACCTAACCAAACTGGTTTTTTAGCCAAGCTAATTTCCAGTTCTTTTGTAATGGTAACGCGTTGCTGTCCATCTATAATTGCTTCAATGGGGGATGCACTTCCCATTTTTTTAACCACAACTTTTTTTTGGTTACTGGAAACCATTTTTTTCCTTTCTTCAATTGAGTTTAAGGAAGCAATTCCAACAATGGGGGCATCCACATCCAATCGTGGTCCTCCTGCGGCTGCAAAATAAGCACTCGAACCGGTTGGTGTGCAAATCAATATCCCGTCACTATAATCGTGCCAAATGGTTTGGTTTTCAATAGCCAACTCATAATGTAAAATAGTGGCGGATTGAGCGGGCGTTATTGCAATTTCGTTTAGGGCAAATGGTTGGCGGGGAAGGCCGCTGGAAAGGCGTGTTCTTTTTTTGGTGTAATATTGTCCATTCAATATTTCTTCTATTTTTTTGGGTGCTTCGCTTGCTGTAATACAACTTAAATAGTTTCGTTCTCCTGTTCCAACCAAAAAAAGCGGTGTTTTGGTTTGAATGGCTTGACAGACCCGCAAAAAAGAACCGTCTCCCCCAAAACAAATAATAATATCGCTTTGCAAAAAGGGCTTGTTCGTTTTTAAAACAGTCCAGGTTAGGTTTAGTGCTAGATTTAGTTTTACCTTTTTTTTTTGAAAAACACGTTGGCATTGTTTGAAAACAAGTTTAGCGGTTTCTCGTTTGGAAAGTGCAATGCCAATTGTTTTGGGGACTTTCATAGCACTATTCCTAAAACAGAAAATCCTTTAAAGGGGTCATTTTGCCCTAAAGAAATAATAAAAAAAGAAAAAATAGGTTAAATTGGGGTCGATTTGTAGGGCCGCTTTCGAGCGGGCGCACCGAAATATGCGGGGAATTTCGTTTCCTCAAAAAGCAAGGCTTTTTGGGGCCCGCAAACCTGCGGGTTTGCTTGGTCACTCGATTCCCCAATAATATTTTTATTTTATGTGTCTTCGATGCCGTTTTCGCTTAATCGATAAACTGCTTCTCCGTCTGGTAGGGATGGCGAATCAACCAGTTTGGCAACGCGTTTGTCTTCTTTGGCTTTGCGCAGGTACAATCGTGTTTTGGAATTGTGGGCTACAATATGCCCGCCAATGGGTGCGGTGGGATCTCCAAACAAGATGTCTGGCCTACTCATAACTTGGTTGGTTACTAGAACGGCAACATTGTGCATTTCCGCTAGTTTCATGAGGGCGCGCATGTGTTTGTTTAATCGTTGTTGTCGATCTGATAGTCTTCCCCTGCCAATAAATTCGGAGCGAAATTGTGAGGTTAGGGAATCTACAATAACGAGTTTAATGTTTTTTTCTTTAACGAGATCTGCGGCTTTTTCCGCTAATAACATCTGGTGATCTGCGTTATAGGCGCGTGCTACGAAAATATTTTTTAGAGTATTATCGGGATTTAATCCTTTGGCTTTGGCGATTTGTACAATGCGTTCTGGTCGAAAAGAGTTTTCGGTGTCAAGGTATAATACATTTCCATTTAAACCGCCTTTTTCTTTTGGTAGTTGGGCCATAACGCTTAGTTGAAAGGCCCATTGGGTTTTACCGCTTGCGAATGCCCCGTAAATTTCTGTAATGCTTTGGGTTTCCACTCCCCCGCCAATAAGAATATCTAGTTCTTTGCTTCCGGTGCTAAGTCTTCCAATGAGTTCTCTTCTTGCTTGGATTTTGTCAGCGCTTTCATATCCCATTTCAAGGCTTTCTCTTGCGGCATTAATGGCTTTGGCTGCGGTTAGTTCTCCAACGCCAGCCACTTCTACCATTTCCATGGGGGAAGCTACTGCTACGCTTTCCAGGGTTTTATACCCTGCTTGAATGAGTTTTTCCGCGCTTTGGGGTCCAATGCCGGGAAGCTCTAAAATCGATTTTATTTTGGCTTCCTTGACTTCTTTTGCCTTTGGGGTTGTGATTTCGGTTTCTTTTTTGTCAGAAGTAGTTTCCATGGTCTTTCCGATAGTATTTTTGACCGATGGTTTTGTAACTGTAACGGTTTTTTCGCTCATATGAATTCTCCTCCTGTTGGAACGTTTTGGCCGTGCATTTGAGCCAACGCAGGGTCTTGGGTTCCGGTACTCCAATAAAGAGTGGTTGCGGTTTTTAAATGATTTTAGGGTGTATTGCCGGTAAAACAATGGGTTTCTTTAAGTAGTTTTTACTTTTATTAGCGTTGACTAGAGGGGCGTTGTTTTGATTGCGAGTGTTCTAGAACGGTTTTTGTATTCCAAGCGATTTAGTCATGTCCTGGTTTTTTTTATTTTGGGTGTGGTTTTTTCATTGCTCGCGATTTTTTTGGCCTTGCAGACTAAAGTGGGTTTTGTGGCCTTGTTTATTATTGCCATTGCCATCCTGCCGGTTGTAAATCGTAGGATTTCATTATCGGCTTTATTGGCGGGTCGTATAACTCGCAGCACAAAAAGTGGGGTTTTAATGGAGGATATTACGTTTCGGGCCAAAAGATGGAAGCTTTCCCAGTTTTTTTCGGATTTTTGGCCATTATTTGAGGTTTATTTGGTTTATTTTGTAACTGTTTTTGCTGCGTTTATTTTGCTGGGGGCGTGGCTGGACTTTGGTTCTATTACCAGTATTTTTGAATTACAATTCGGTATTTTCCGGCCTGGTATGTCGGTTTCTTTGGAAGGGCTGTTGATTAATAATTTGGGCGTTCTGTTCCTGGGTTTTTTGATTTCTTTTGTTTTTGAGTTTGGAACTACTTTTGTTGTGGTTCGAAACGCGATTTTTTGGGGTCTTACTTTGGGTATTTTTATGACGGCGTTTCCGGGAAACTTTTTGAGTTTACTTTTAATCCTGCCTCATTTGCTGTTAGAGGCTTCCAGTTATTTTGTTTCTTCAATTGCGGGAGGGGTTTTGAGCAAAGCGGTTACTGCTGAAAAAATTTCTTCAGAGCGCTTTTATAGTTTGTTCACGCAAGTGGCTTCTTTGCTCCTGGTATCTGTTGTACTGGTTTTGATTGCTGGACTGATTGAGGTAATAGTGTTTAATTCGGTATTGCCCCAATTACTATAATTATACTTCTTTTTTTTCTTCTAGTACTATAATGCGTGCGTTTTTGTCCAAAGAAATTTCTTTTCCCCCCTGCCAATCGGTTTTGGCACGGACATTTTCTAATAAGATTTTTTGGCCTGGTTTGAGCATTTCGCTTTCCAGTACTTTTTCATTCCAGGCGACCGCCAGAATAGAATCGTTTTTATCCATTAGGCGAATGCGTTGTAGTTTTCCATTTTCGCCTTTTTGAGTGATAAATTCTTTAACGGGAAGCACCTCATCCACGGTTGCTTCTAAACAAAAATTAAACAAGGGTGGTTGAATTTCTTTAATAGAAATTTTTTCTAAGGTTATTTGTGGCAAGGTTATTTCTTGGGCTTGGGAAGGATTTGTTTCTAGTTGAGAACGATACCCAAAACTGACTTGGGTTTGATTATTATAAGAAGAAACCGATACTCCGCGCAATAAGATCGGGGTTCCGCTTGGAATATTTTGAATCTTTTCAGTATCCTTGTGCCAAAAAGTTACAAAAACCTCTCCAGTGGCATCTGCCAATAAAATGGATGCTTTTTTGCCTGTTCCTGGTTTTTCTTTGTTTTTAAATTCTATTACAGAAAAAACGTGTTTGGCCACCCCTAAAATATCC
>JAHJAQ010000068.1 GCA_018813975.1 Microcaldota archaeon | reverse complement strand
TTATCCAAAAGGTCACCTATGGAGTCCAGGAAAGTTTTGTCGAACCGTTGGTGCCGACTTGGAAGTGGCGCGGAAATACGTTCGAAACCAAATCGACATCCATCAAAAGAAGTTAGGCGAGTGGGCTTCGTAACGGGAAGCCCAGCCCTTTAGGGCTGGGAGGATGTCACCAATCTTTTTTCAATCCCCTGGAAAAAAAGCTGGTTGGTGCTCTTTGGTCCCTTGGAAAAAAACGGGTTTCCGAAAAAGTCGCGCACCGGTTGGTAAACCAGTTGTGGAAAAAGGTTGGCTCGATGCCGTTCAAGCCGTATCCTGACATTATTACTGATTTGCAAGCGCTTCGTAAGAAAAGCTGGATGGTTTTTTTGAGCACGGACAATCCGGTTTGGATTGCCAAATCAATAGTAAAGCGCATGGGAGTTGAAAACTTGTTTGACGGTTTTTTGGGAAAACCGCGTAGCGATGAACATAAGGTGGTCAGTCATGTTCGGGCCTTGGCGAGGCGTTTTGGAATAAAACCCGAGGACTTTTTCCGCAGCTTTGCGTTTTATGACGACACTCCGGAAGAAATGCATTTTGCTCGGAAACTGGGAATTTTGGCAATTGGAAGGACTACAAACTTTTCCGCCAAAAAGATGCGGAGGGCAGGCGCTCACAGGATTGTTGTGGGAAAAGGAAGGGTTGCACACGGTCGTTTAGTAACGCATGTCTTGCGTCACCAGCGTTCTCCACTAAGATAATTGGTGTTAGGAAAATTCTGCTTCCTGTTATGCTTCTTTGTTTTTCCCCATTACCCTCGGCATTTTCAACGGTTCCAGAATAAAGAAAACAAATCCTACTAGTGCAAGCACCAGGTAGCCGATTGTTAGCATTAAAAAAGAAAAAGACAATGCCATTTCTGCGGGCAAAGCTAAAAGCGAGAACGCATAAATAACAATTACTTCTCGGCTGCCCAATCCCAGAATGCTGATGGGCAGTAAGTCTGCCAATGCCATGCTCGGCACTAGTGCCACTAAAAAAAGCCAGGGCAATTCCAATCCAATGCTTTGCGCCAGCAAATACGCGGTTGCAATGGCCAGCAAAATGTATGCAATAGATAATACCGTTGCTTTTGCCAATAACATTCGTGTTTTGAGCAGTTTTTTGGTGGTATCATAAAACTCGCGCGCATTCTTGGAAAAATCCGAACGATAAGAATCCGGAACCAGTACCAGCACCAATGGTTTTAGAAACCGGAAAATCCTGTGCAGAAAAAAAAATGCAGTAATTCCCAGGCCGAATAAAACCAGCACCCCCAGCACAATTTCAATCGGCAAAATTTTTCCGTGGAAAAAAAATCCAAATAAAAGTATTCCGGCAATGCCGGTAACAATCAGGCTTCCCACATCAAACAATCTGTCAAAAAAAACACTGGCCAAACCAACAGTCAAACGCGCTTTCTTTTTTATATACCATGCCCTGGCAAAATCACCCACCCGCCCTGGCGTGACAATGCTTAAAAAAAATCCAATCAAGTACAATCGGAATGCTTGGCCCAATGTCAAAAAAACCTTTGTTTCGCCTAATGCCTGCTGCCACTTTATTGTTTTGGTTAGCGTAGAAAAAAAAACAAGCGCAATGGCCAGAACCAAGTATCCTGGATTGGCACTCAGCATTATCTGGATTACTTGTTCCATGTTGAACTGGGTAAAAATAAACGCCAGTACCACAAGACCGATTAGAACCAAGTATCGTTTTCGAGCCATGCTAAAATGGTGCAGTAACTTTATTAAAAACCAAAGGATTTTTTTCGTTGGAGCTTCCTTAGAATGATTTGCGGTGCTTTTACTTGTTTTTTTTGGACTGGTTTAGGTTTTGTTTTTTGATTCGATACAAAATGTCTTCTTCTATTTTGCGGTTGTTTTTAATCATTTCAGCAACCAAGCCAATGGCCACGATTTGGAAGCCAAAAATCATGAGTCCCACGGACAACAAGGCAGTTGGAAAATAGGGTGCTACAAGCCCAGAACTGAAAAAATGAATCAATACGCTTAACCCAAACAAAAAGCCGGCAGCAAACAACACGCTGCCAATCGTCAAAAAAACCTTGAATGGATGATACGTCAAATATCCCATCAGCAAAGTATACGCAGATTTTTTGGCATACCCCCACATACTGGAAATCAGACGCGACTCATCAGCACGCTTTCGGAATTCAATTGGAACCTCTTTGATGCGCAGTTGTAGGTAGGCGGCTTGGATAATGGTTTCTTGGGTGTAAGTATAATCCGATAACACGTTTAGGCGCAAGGCGGCTTCTTTTGAAAACGCGCGAAAACCGGTTTGTCCGTCAGAAATGGGAATGCCCGAAACCAAGGCCACTGCTTTGGTAGCCAATTTGTTGCCCATTCTTTTTCTCCAGGACATAGACTCGATTTTTCCCGCAAATCGTGAACCCAAAACAATGTCGCTCTTTTTGGAAACAATCGGTTTAACCAAAAGGGGAATTTGTTTTTGGTTGTATTGCATATCTCCATCTGTGTTTACAATGATATCCGTATTCATTTCTAGTGCTGCATTCAAACCGTCCCGAAAACTTTTGGCTAGGCCCTGGTTAGTGGCATGAGATAATACTATTGCGCCATGCTTTCTTGCGATTGCCGCGGTTTGGTCTGTTGAACCATCATCGATTACAAGAACGCGGATAGAGGATATTTTTGGAATTGACTTTGGGATTTCATGGATTACCTGGCCAATCGTTTTTTCCTCGTTAAATGCAGGAATAGTAATTATCAGTTTCATTTTTGAGCACGTTACTACAAAAACACGTGCAATTTACTTTTTAATGATTTTCTTTACGCTGTTTGGCTGGAACTATTGTTCCAAAAGGGTTATATTCAAAAAGCAGCGATTTTAATGCTATGTTATCTCCTTTTTTTGCCTGGGTTAAATCCAACCCATTTTTAGTAGCGGGTTTTGTACTAATCGTGGTATTGTTTGCTTTTTTTTTTCCCGCTTTTTATGTTTCCATTGACGAGCACGAATACCTCAAAAATGCCACCTTACTGTCCAATGGCGAACTGATTGATGTAAACCCTTTGGATTACTGTGGAGGTCATTTTACCAGAGACCATTATCGTTCTACTTATTTTATCGGAAAATCGCTTTTTTTGATTCCCTTTCTGCCCTTTGGATTGTCTGGTGTCATGTTTTCCGGGTTGCTAATTCATCTCTTAAACTTTGTCTTGTTTTTTTTGATTTTAAAACGCTTGAAAACCGATTCCCGGTTTGCATTACTGTATCTTTTTTTCCCAGCGTTTGTTTGGGGCAGTCGGACACTTTCCTCTGAACTGTTGGTTGTGGCAGTGGCGTTGGCAGGATTGCTTTTTTTTCTGGGTTCTTCGCGCAAAGAATGGTTTGTTTCAGGACTTTTTTTTGGATTGGCAGCATTGGTTCGCTATGACCAAGCCCTGTTGTTTGTAGGGTTTGCAATTGCCGCTTTTTTTTCTGATCGGCAACGCAGTAAGTGGCTTATCATCGGCTTTGCTATAATCGCTCTTTTAATTATGGGAATCAACGCTGCTTTTTATGGCGGACCATTAAACCTTCCATACTCCCAAGAATCCCCGCTACACTACTTGAGCAACACCTTGACCGGCGCTAATTCTGCTGTATTTTCCTTGTTTGACGGTGCTTTACTTATTCCCGCTTTTTGGGCCAACCTCGCGGTTTGGATTGGGGTTTTTTTGGTGGCCTATCCTTTGATGCTATTATCCCCGTTTTTTGTATTGCATCGGATTAAGAACAAAAGCGAAAAAACCGGGGCAAGTTCTAGATTCCAGCGGATTTCATTGCTTTTTTCAAACCGTGCATTTGCGGTTTCCGCTGCGATTATACTTTCTGCAATTCCCTTGTTTTGGTTGTTTTCCAATTATTCCGGAATTGCTCTTTTTGAGATTTTTTCCCCGCTAACGATTACAGGCCGAATGCGCTATTTGATTCCATTGGCAGCATTGTTTTTGGTTCCATACGCGATTTTTTTGGAACCAATTTTTAAGCGAATTCGAATCGATAAAAGGATTATTTTTATTGCCTTGTTGCTGGTATTGGGTGTGGGCGCGTTTTTGGTTTCGTTTGAACATCAGGCCAAACTGACTACTCCTCGTTTCCTGGTACTAACCCAGATTTTGGAGAACACTCCTGAAAACGCTTTGGTTATTGGTTCTAGCGATGATTGCATCTATTTTAACCAGATTTTTTCCGGAAACCGGCAATATTACAGAGCAGACAGCAATTTTTTCCCTCTGGATGAGCTGGTGTTTTCTTCTGAACGTCCGGTATATTTTTTGCGTTTACAGTATTCCAACAAGTCTGATGCTGAATTTCGCCAGGAAATCATTGACAGGGAACGCAAGGTGATTAATGATGCCATTGAACGGTTCAAACCGCAGTTGGTTTCTGTTTTTGCCACGAACTATCCGCACCACTTGGAGCTTTTTGAATTCAGTCGCGAAAGTGTTCTGCA
>JAHJAQ010000067.1 GCA_018813975.1 Microcaldota archaeon | reverse complement strand
TTATCCAAAAGGTCACCTATGGAGTCCAGGAAAGTTTTGTCGAACCGTTGGTGCCGACTTGGAAGTGGCGCGGAAATACGTTCGAAACCAAATCGACATCCATCAAAAGAAGTTAGGCGAGTGGGCTTCGTAACGGGAAGCTCAGCCCTTTAGGGCTGGGAGGATATCACTGACTCTTTTTTGTTGTTCTCGCTTGGCAGCACGACCTTTACTTGGCTTCATACAGTAAATGTATTACAGCCAGCTTTTTAACTCTTTATTGGGCACAGATTCTTATGCATCGCGTAAAAGACTTTTTGCCAATTTCCACCATTGAGTTGCTTCAAAAACAAGGGTATTTTTTGTTTGGCCATGCCGCTGTCAAGACCTGTCATTATACCAAACAAGCCTTGCGCAGCAAAAAGAGCTGTTATAAGCAAAAATTCTATGGGGTTCAAAGTCATCAATGCATTCAAATGAGTCCTGCTAGTGCTTTTTGCGACCAAAAATGCGTGTACTGCTGGCGTCCAACTCACACTTTTATTCCAGTGCTCAAATCTCAATCCCCTCAAGTAGTAGGAGTGGATTCTCCCCAAGAAATCGTGGAAGAAAGCATTCGTGGCCAGGCCATTCAATTATCGGGTTTTGGAGGCTTTAAGGATGTAAACCGCGAAAAACTAGCAGAATCAAAGCTTCCCAAACATGCTGCCCTTTCCTTGACTGGCGAGCCCACACTATATCCTCAATTACCCGAACTCATTCAAGCATACCACCAGCAAGGCATTTCTACTTTTTTGGTTTCCAATGGCTTGCACCCGGAAATGCTCGAACGCTTAATCAAGAATCCCCCGACACAATTGTATCTTTCCGTTGATTCTCCCAAAAAAGAAATCCACGATTCTTTGAACAAACCGGTTTTTTCTGATTCCTGGAAAAAACTAAACCAAAGCATTGAATTACTTTCCCAATTCCCTTCGCGAACTGTTATTCGTATTACGTGCGTAAAAGGAAAAAACATGCAGTTTCCCCAAGAATTTGCTGCGCTCATTCAAAAAGGGAATCCTGATTTTGTAGAAATAAAAGGGTATGTGCACATTGGTTTTTCGCAGTACCGTTTGCCGCGCAATTGCATGCCTTCTTTTAAAGAAGTAAAAGCATTTGCCCAAGAAATCGCTCAACACTTAGGGTATCACTATAAAATGGATGATAAAGAAAGTCTAGTGTGTTTGTTAGTGCGTTCTGACTGGAAAGACAAAAGCACGATTATTCCTTTTCGAAAACTCTTTCCAAAAGCATTTGAAGAACAAGACGCACACATGCAAAAATGGAAAGAACGCCAAGCAAAAACAAAGAAATAAACTGTTCTATTACCATTTTGATTTGTTTTGGTTTTTCAGACACTAAGCGGATTTTTGTTCTTTGGTTAATTTTCGCAAGACAGATTTATGCGATTTTGTTTTCCGCTATTCCAGCACTATCGCGAGTTTTTTTGGGCTCTCAGAGACCCACTTGAATTTTCTGCCCTTTTTGATTCCATATTGTTTGGCAATAACAGGGGGGATTGTGGCTGCTATTGAGCCGCCCGTGGAAATAAACTTCCGCTCCAAGCCCAGAAATTCGCGTACTTTGGGTTCTTGGCGTCCCATTTGTTCCGAGGTCACATATTGGTCGCCGCACCGTTTGCAATAATAATACGGTTGGTCTTTGAGAACAAACTTTCCATTGAATAATTTAAGGTCTTCAAATTTCAGTGCTGCAGTTCCGCCGCACATGCATTTCCTTGTTTTTGAGTCCATATTTTCACTTCCTCTAGGCTGGCTTCCCAAACGGAAACCACTTTGATGCTGCTTTTTGTCTCATTCTTGATAACTGTTAGAATCCTGCCCCTGATTTCAAAGATTGTTTTAATGGTATTGGTTTCGGGCTGAACAAAGCGGACCAGTTGCTTTTTAATCTCCAATTCGGCCTCTGTTTTGTCAATGTCCAGGCACGCAATTCGTTCCCAAAACCGCTGCCTCGCATGAAACTTCCACTCAATTATCATATCAAACCCCTTTTAATACTTTCACTACTTTTTCACTACAAATTGTTAGACACTCTTTCTACCTTTATTTTTGGTTTTTCAGTTTCTTTTTGTTCTTTTTTTCGAAATCGCAAAAAGCCAATCACTCCAATCGCTATAAAGACAGGAATTAATGAAAGGGGAATCCGAGTTACAAAATCAAATAACCCAGTTGTACTTGTTCCACTCGTTCCGTCCATTTCTTTTGTAAATAGTAATACTTGCACAAAGCTGTTTTCGCGAAATGCTTCTTGCGCTTTTAATAGCAAAGCGGTTTGCTGAGCGCCAAGTTTTCCTTGTTGTGCGAGTACTTGTGCTTTTTCCAAGGCAATGCCTGCCTTTTGTTTTATGGTTTGCCAATCATTTTCTGTTTCTGT
>JAHJAQ010000066.1 GCA_018813975.1 Microcaldota archaeon | reverse complement strand
CCTGCAAACCAGTTTTTTAGGAAAAAAATTTGAAGCCCCTTTGTTTGTTAGTGGTATGACGGGTGGAACCGAAAAAGCCAAAAAAATCAACCAAGAAATAGCACTGGCAGTTGAAAAATTCCGCCTTGGAATGGGTGTGGGGAGTCAGCGTGCCATGATTGAAAACCCGCAAGTAAGTGAAACCTATTTTGTCCGAGAACAAATGCCAACCGCATTTTTAACCGGAAATGTGGGAGTAGCCCAGTTGGCGGAATATTCTATTGAAAAAATTGAGTGGGCCGTAAACAAAATCAAGGCAGATGCCTTAGCCATTCACATGAATTCTGCACAAGAAGCCGTTCAAAAAGAAGGCGACACCAATTTCAAGGAAGGATTAGAACACATCAAAAAAATTGTACAAACACTAAAAATTCCAGTATATGTCAAAGAAGTGGGAAACGGAATTGATCGTGAAACCGCTAAAGCACTTGCAAAGGCAAACGTAGCAGCCATTGATATTCAAGGAGCAGGTGGAACCAGCTGGATTGGTGTAGAGGTACAGCGCAAAAAAAGCGATGTGGGAGAAGCCTATTGGGATTTTGGTATTCCAACCGCAGTTTCCCTAATCAATTGTCGAAAAGTGTTTGATGGCCCCATCATTGCCAGCGGTGGAATTAGAACAGGACACGAGGTACTAAAAGCACTGGTATTGGGGGCGGATTTGGCTGGAATGGCACGTCCGATTTTTATGGCCCAGCAAGAAAACGGAACCCAAAGAGTAGAAAGTCTATTTAATCGACTCATTGAAGAAATAAAAACAGGAATGTTCTTGGTGGGTGCCAAAAACCTAAAAGAATTGAAAAAAGTCAAGTACGTGATTACGGGAAAAACAAAGCAGTGGCTGGACCAAACCCGCTAAAAAAAATAGAAAAAAAATCTGACTTTTAAGTAAAGTCAGATTCATTGAATGCATCAGGATCTTGGTCAAATTGGTCTAATCCATCCAAGTCTTCGCCCGCACCCGTAATGAGGTCATCTAATTCTTCCAATCCATCGCTGGGAAGGTCTGGTGCGATTGGCGTGGCTTGTCCGGTTCCAGAGGGTTGTGCGAGTGGTTCTTCTGGTGGTTGCGTACAACCCACTAAAGAAAGCACTAGAAAAGATGCAATTAGAATGACTAGGAATGCTTTCATTGTGTACCACCTGTTTCGTCCTCAGTTCCAAGTGTTTGTTGTTCTGCTTCAATAGCCACTGTATCTCCCGCAGTTACAGCATTTGAAAGGTTTGGGGTTTGAGTGAAAACCTCTGCAGTAAGTTCTTCAGTTAAATCATTTAATTCTTCGAGTTCTTGGGGAAGCAAGTCTGGATTTTCTTGTTGAATATCCCGAAGCGATTTAACCTTTACCAACCAAGCATGCAATTTGCGCAAGACATGCCAAGAAGCTCGAACGGTTCGCTTGGCGCCATGATAGTTAGCAGCTATTGTTAGGTCAGAATCCAAGTAATACGCGGTTCGATCCAATAAGGCGTCAATGTGTGCCAGTACATTGTCTACTCGTTGTTTGAATGCCGGTCGATTTTCATAAAACTGGGATGGAATAATTTTGTCTTCGATAATGGTTTTTGCTTTTTCTAAGGCCGTGTTAGAACGATTAAGGGCATAGGCCATCCACTTGGCGCGAACTTCTTTTTTGACTTTCCACCAAGCACCACGATATTCTCTCCAACATTCCGCATACGCAACATTGGATAATTCTTCAGAATTAAAACACTCGATGGCGTTTAGAGAATCTATGTCCACTTGAATGTCAGCGGGCAGTTCTTCTGTACGCATTTTGATTAGTTCTACTGCTTCCAAAACATGTTGTCTGTGTTCTTTGACTTGCAATGCGTGTGCAGTAATAGCTTCGCTTCTGAGGGTAGCGCGTGTGAGTGCGGTTGCGTTTTGAAAGGCTTGCTTTTTTTGAATATAGTCTTCTTTTTTGGCATTAAATGTTTGCAACCTTTCTTGAACAGTATTAGCTAGTTGGGTTAAATTGTTTTGAACGCGCTGTGCATTGGTAATGCGAAGGTTTGTAGCCGCAATGTTTCGAGCAATAACTGGAGCGAGCTGAGCGTTAGGATTGCTATTAGAACTGGCTGCAGCAAATGCAATAGAAGAAAAGACCAACAGGGCAATGAGTGAAATGACTGTGAAAATTAATTTCAGCGAAAACACCTCCAAAAAATATTTTCTAAGAGTAAAAGGCAATTGTGGTTTAAAAAAATGAGT
>JAHJAQ010000065.1 GCA_018813975.1 Microcaldota archaeon | reverse complement strand
GCCAGCGACACCTTAAGATACAGCCTACCAGCAACAATCAACGCACTAGGAAACCGCATGACAACAGAAAAACTACGAGAAGCAGGAAAAGAAATAACTGAAATCGCAAAAGCAGCAGGAACAAACGCCAGCTACACCTTAAGATACAGCCTACCAGCAACAATCAACGCACTAGGAAACGCTTTAACCGTGGCGGATTTGCGGAAGTATGGGATTGTGGTGGGTGCGCGCGAAGGTATTTTGCGGAACGCGGTTTTTTCGATTAGCGCGTTACCAAAAGAACAAATAATTGAAGTTTTAAACGATTTTAGCAAAATCCAAAAACGGGCTCTTGAACTCGTTAAAGGAAAACCGATTCAGGACTCGGCAATTGACCGTTTGGTTGTGCGAAGCATGGTGGGCGTGGACGACCCGGATAACAAGTTTGGAGATTCGAAAGAAAACTTTGATGCTCGTTGGAAGCAATGGGTCGAAAAAAACATTCCACCGGCAATCGTGGCAAAAAACAGGTCTTTTCCAGTAACCGGCAATTTCGAGGTAACCGAAACCCGTTTAGTCAGAGAAAAAAAACTGAATTCATCTTTTGTTTCGAGTCTGAATCGCCGATTGGTTTTTCCGTCCGAAAACCTGCAAGCAACCATCTTAACCCAACTGGCTGCCCGAACCGGAATGAAATACCAAGAAAATTTTTCAAAAGAACAAAAAAACGAGTTTGTGTTGAATGTGTTAAAAAGTATTCAAAACAATCCGCAGGAATTTGATTCGATTTTGCGAATGGCGTTGCCCTTATTGCCAACCGCAACCGGAATGAATTTTACGCATCTAACTGAAAACCCATCGTTGGAACAAAGCCAATCTTTTTTGCGGGACGCCAAAGTATTTTTAGGCGTACATTTGCCGGAAACGCTTTCAAACCAAGGATTTTCATCCCAAGCTGTTGAGCGCGTTAAAAACGTTTTTTCGGTTGAACGAATCGGTTCGGAATTAAACAAGTTTGCAAAAAAAAGAACCAGTGAAAAAATATTGGTTCGATTGGAAACCACAAAAAACGTAAAAGACGCTTTTTATGACGCCTTGGGCCAAAACTGCATTTGCCGTTACGGATTCGAACTGGAACGACCAGACTTTCAGCCCATCCGGTTAACCCATTCTGAAACAGGAGAACAATTAGGCGTCGTGTATGCTTTAAAAGCAAGCATAAACAATAATCCGTGCATGATACTAGCCGGAATAGAACCCGCAAAACGATTCGCCTATGCCGTCAACACCACCCAATTCATAAACGGATTATTAAACAATTTAAAAGTGATGGCGGACGAGAATGGTTTAACCGGTGGAGTTTATTCCAATATGTGGAAAAACGAGCACGGCGAAACAAGCGACGACGGAAGAATCGCACAATACGACATCATCCGCGAAGCCATAAAAAAACAAGCCAAACAAACCATTGATTTGAAAAGAAACGAACAAATCCAATTCCCAAAAGAATTCGGACAACCAATCCAATACGTTTGGAGGCTACGATAAATGCCAAAAATCCAAAGAATACTGACCCGCGTAAACCAAAAAGCACGCGAAACAGAAAAACGATTACTCAAAAAAATAAGTGAAAAACCCGATTGGCACCGATATTTTCCCCCCGAACAAATGGCGCGGCTAATCGCCCAAACAAGGCAAGCCGAACAACCCCACCAAAAAGAACTGCAACAAGTATCCAAACAAGTATTAAACAAAATATTTGGATTGCAGGCCAGCGAACAATTAAGCGACTTCGAAATAACCGGTGATTTAGCCGAAGGACCAAAAGCACACCAACAAAAACCAGTAAGTACTCAAACAGGCAGACGGGTTCTACAAGGACAACAACGCGTCCGCGCCCTATCCGAAGGAATGGGACTAATCGCCCAAGACCTTTTCTTACAAACCTTAAAACGCGAACACCCAAAAACATACAAAAAACTTTGGCCATACTATGAACCATTCATTACCATTACGCGTCTCGCATTTCACCAACCCGTATCTCCCAGCACCAAAGCAATGGGACTTGGCGAAGCAATCACAAAAATCAAATACCTAAAACTCCAATCAAAAAACGACCCCGAAGACATTCGAATCGTACCAGCAGACACCATAGCCAAAGTAACCCACGCACCAAACCAATTATTATGGCTAAACGAAGCAGCCGAAGCACTTACCACCCTAAGTCTCAAACAAAGCCAAGCCAAAATGGCATTCTTAAAACCCGAAACCCGCGAACAAATCGAAGAACAACTACACTCACTACAACTACGCCAAAAACGCTACCAACACGGCCAACACTACTTTCGAACACTAAACCCGTTAATCCAACAAATCGCCCAAAAAACAAACCCCAACGCCGAACCAATCGCAGCCATTCGTCACGCATGGAACCAATTCCTAACACTAAACCCGCGCCTACAAGACCGATTAACCAATGCATACCTACGCGCAAAAACAACCCAACAAAAAAAAAGAATAGCCAACGCAATAATAAACGCCATTAGCAAAAACCGCTGACAAACGAACCAGCGGAATACATAAAGTCCAAACTACATTCGATTTTACCTACAACAATTCAAAGTATCGGGAAAAATTGCGTCTTTTGCTAATGGAATCTTTTCAAGCAATTGAACAATTCCCAATTTTCCGCCAAAAGCTGCCAAGCATTTTAAACAAATCCATCGGCGCTGGCTTTGACGAAAAACAATTTTTTTTCGACGCCTTGAACAAGAAAAACAGAGAAAACAAGGCGGAACAACGGAGGAAGGGGCGGGTCGCTTAATACTCACCAATACTGTTTGGCCTTGCATTTTATTCACAACTCCATTCTGGTTTGAATTTTTATTTTTAACAATTCCCAAAAAATAGGAAATTCGTTTTTGAGTTCAATGTCTGTTTTTTGCGCCAAAATACGAGCAATTTGTTTGGCTATAACTTGACTTGTTTTTTGAGTTTGAAGCAATTGTTGTTCCATTCAGTTCACTAATAATAGCCCCCTTTTTAGAGTTCTTATTTATGCGTGTCAAGCTTTGCAAGGACAAAACTTTGCATACTCTTTTTTATTTGTCCAAGACAGGGGTGATTGTAGACTAAAAAGTTGGAGGTTGTTTTTGAATGAACAAAAAAATTTGCTTAGCACTCATAGCATTCTTATTGATTGCACCGTTTAGTTTGGCACAAGAAATCGAACAAATCACAGAGCCACTAAACAAAGTCTATGACCTACTAAAAGCCATTGTAGGCGTTGCAGCAGTAATTGCCCTAACCATTGCAGGCGCTCGTTTCATGTTTGCCGGCGAAAATACACAATCCCGCGATGGTGCCAAAACTCGACATTGACATTGAAGGAAACAGCCACGAAACGCTTTTGAACCGGCTTTTGGAATTCTGTCAATCAAAAGGAATTCAAGTCGAATTCAAAGAACTCGGTATTAATGGGCTATATGGTTATAGTCAAGGAGGAAAAATCGTAATCGGAACCAACCAAAGTGTGAACATGCAGGTTAACACACTGGTTCACGAAATCGCGCATGAGTTATTGCATTACTCGCCAGAAGGAAGGCAGTTTTCCAAAAAAGAAAGGGACGCGGTTCCATCGGAATTAAATTTTAGGTCTTTTCGCCGCAATCCCAACAGTTCACCGGTGCG
>JAHJAQ010000064.1 GCA_018813975.1 Microcaldota archaeon | reverse complement strand
CGTTACCCAACCAGTAACGCATGATGAAATTAGTGCGCGTTTTCCGCCAGAACAATTTTATCTTTCTAGTAATATTAGTCAACTATTTTTAACCAGTGATTCGGATTTGAGCATTGAAGAACAAATTGAACTAGAAGCGCCGCTAGAACCTTCTGAAGCGGGGCGAATAGATGTTTTTGATCGAACAACAGGTAGGCAAGTAGCTAGTTTTGTTCGTGCTCAAGCAGACTCTGTTTCAAACGAATCACTCTGGGAACAAGTTCAAATAACATAGTTTTTTTAGGGCGCGTTTTCATTGAATGCAATGAGCTCTGCCATTTGTGTTTGGGCGGGTGCAAACTGGTTGCGCAGTACTAATTGTCTTATTTGTTCTATTCCGCTATCGATTTCGAGTACTCTAAAAGCAGCGGTTCTTCGATCGGCATTTCCCATTTCGGTTTCTAGTTTGGTGCGCAAGTCTGCAAATTGAGTTGCGGGAATTTGGTTAGCGACGGTTAAGGTGCCATTAATGAGTTCCAATCGGTTTACTTCCAAATCCACTATTTTTTTGAATCTCCTTAACTGAGTTCCCATTTTGTTTAAGGAAACATCCAACCCGGTTTTTCGAACATCGACTTTTTTTTGTTTTCGACCAAGTCTAGTATCATACCTTGTCCCATATGCGTCTCGTAGTTTGGTTTGGCGGGCTTGGGTCAAAGATAGTTTTTCTTGTTTTTTTCCCAATCGTTTGGACACTCTTTTTTCGCGCCAGTTCCAAAACCATCTTCGAACTTGTTTTATAACAGGCCAACTGGCTTCAGCCCTTAAAAGATTGGCTTCGATTCGAGTGATTTTGGCTTGCAAGCGATTTACTGTAAATTGTCGTTTTATAACTTTTCGATTGGTTCTTCCAATGCTTGCATGCCTTCCAATAAAAGCATCTTTTCCCACGCTAGTTGTAAATCGAGTGACTTTGGTTTTTTTCTTTTGAAATCCCTTTAATTGTCTTTGGGCAATGTTTCTTCGAATTTGGCCTCGAACCACCATGATCGTCACATACTAAGATATTTTTTGGTATTTAAAATCCCGTGTTTTAGGGAATATTAGAATTGGGATGGAAAGATATAAATATTCACTATTTAATTATATTTAGTATAAAATTCTAATATTGAGCGTGCTGAGCGCAAAATGGTGTTTTCATGGGAAAAGTAGGAAAAATCGGCTTGGTCCTTATTATTGTGGTTATTATTATTGGTCTCTATTTTTTTGCATTACCCCCTGTCACTCCGGAACCACTGCCCCCAGAACAACCTGATCTATCAGCGGTAGAACAACAAATCGCTGATGACCTCTTAGCTTTTGGAGATAAAATGGCTTCTTTTGCAGCACAAGAAACCCCTGAAACGTTTTATGATTTTTTTGAATTCTCGGATTTCGAAGACTTTTTGTATTGGTTATCCAATCAAGATGCCGCGCAATTAGCCAAGACCCATCAAAAATTAGTGGAACTACAACAATCCAATTCTAGTGCGTGCATCCCTGTTTTTACCAAAACAGTGGAACTGGCCCAAAGTTTTGCTCAAACAGAACAATTTGAAATTGAAAACTTGCCTTCCCAAGAATTGTTAAGCGCAAACTTGTGTGATCATTTGGATTGGATTAAAACCAATAATGAATTGCAAACCCAAAACCTGGCTAAAATGAAAGAATTGGATGCGGTTATTAGGGCCCAGTTTGAGGGGGGTGCGGTTGCTTTGCTTGCCTGCAACATTAATGGCGCCGGATTTGATTTAACACAAACCGAAAATGATTTGCTAGCTAAAAAACAAAACGTGTTGTTAGCGGAATCTTCTTGTAACCAAACAGGAGAACTCAATTTAGTGTCCAGCACTACAACTGCATTGATAGAAGAAAAACCATTGATTGCTTCTTTACAAGGTTTTACAGAAACAGAATTGCCAGATGATGTTCTTTCTAACATGGGGAATTTGGATGAAGAAATGGAACGGCATTATTTGAACGCTTGGATTGGAAAAGTAGCGGACTTACAACCAGAAACCTGGTATGGTAATTTAATAGTTGATGGAATTGGGGCAAGATTGATTCTTAGCGGAACCACCGGCAGAATAACAACTGCTATTAAAACTACTGTGGTGGGTGGGGCAACACGTGTAGGACGTTTTTTGGGTTTTGTTTTTTCTCCGACGGGGGTAGGTGAAATTGCAGGGGCTGTTCGGGATTATAGGAATTATAAAAGGTATTCTCGTGCGGTGCCATTTGTAAATGAAACTGTAATTAGCGCTAACACGGAAATTAGTACACGGCTGACTGGTTCATATGCGCGGTTAAGCTCTTTAAAGAACTCTATTCGAAGTAATCCTGGGCGTTGGGCTAATTATACACAATTTAGAAATCTTGCGTCTGAAATCAAGGTGTTACAAAATATGGAACTAATCTCTGATGCTGCAAGGACATTTAATAAGGGTGCTGAAATGACTGCTTTGACAGCGGATACGGCACAATTCCAGCGGTTGTTTAATTTGGCAAGAAGCGAAAAATCAGTGGTAAATATTAATAATGCCCTGGCGAAAGGAGAATCGCTTCAAGGGGCATTGCGAGTAGCGGAAGGAGCTACTAGTGGAAGGAGATTGTTGCGCTTTGGAATTGTGACTATTGTTGTGGAACTTGGCTTGGATGTTGTATTTAACACGCTTGATAATTTTTCTCTGAATAGAACTGGAAAAGTTGATGTTTCCGAATTATTGGAAAAAAGCGCTGGCTTGGGCGGTAATATGGTGGATTTGAGTGCTACGGTTGCCTGTCCGGCTGTAAAAACAAATACCGCCAGAATTGATTTTGTGGACAAAATCGGCGATAAAGAAATTTACCTTACTTCCTTGTTTTGTTTTAATGCAGGGGACAATTTTATAGACCCGCCTGCTACTGCAGATGTTCAGGTGGGAGAATTGTTTCCTGGTTTGTCCCAAAGTTGTCCTGGCTCTGAAACACAATCTAATACCAGAACATTGGGTTTTGATGTTGACAATGGCCAGAATGGGTGGATTTTTTCCAAGTATTATCCTTTATTTTCTGCTACAAATCTTGATGTTGGCAGTACGAATGAAACGTGTTATAGTCTTCGCGTTTTGGAAGGGCGTAGTGTTTCGTATTGGGAAATCCAAGGATTCGCTGGTGGCGTTCAAATAATTGTAATTGACAAAGTTAACCTGAGCTTAAGCGAGAAAATTTTCCATAATCTTGCAAACCTGCAAAGGATGTTTGCGGATGTTCATGACTTGTCGGACATGGACGTATGGTTTACTACTATCCGGGTTTCGCTTGAAGACATT
>JAHJAQ010000063.1 GCA_018813975.1 Microcaldota archaeon | reverse complement strand
GGAAATGTTTAATAGGGGCGCTAAAAAATGGTGTGCTTTAGGGGAAAGCGCGATCCAGATTCCTATTGGAAAAGCGATTAATGCGCTAACCAAAAAACCGAGTATAATGCGAAATACGCTGGCTAGCACATGCCTCAATAGCTCTCCACTTACCATAAGTTGAAAAAGTGCGGTTATCACTTGACTTGGCGAAGGCAATAGTATGGTTGAAACCAAGTTACTATTTGCAATAATTTCCCATGCGCCCACTAATACCAGTACTGAAATGAGTCCATACAATTTGGTTTTGATAATGCCTAAAGAAACCGCTAGAACACTTTTTTGGGTAGTGGTCATGGGGTTCACTGGAAAAGTGTGTTTACAATGCGTGGTTCAATGAGTTCTTGAGGAGTTTTGGGTGTTTCAATTAAACCGGCTTCTTGCCATACCTTCCCTGCTTGGATTATGACTTGCTCTAGTCTGCCATTGGGTGCAAACAATTCTTGGTTGTCTGTTTCGTTCAAAAAGCGAATAACTGAAACAGCTTCTAAATATTCTTCTGGCGTCATTTCAAAGTATGGTGCTGCAATTTCAGCGGCTTCTCTTGGATTGGATTCGGAAAAAGCCATTCCATTGCGCAAACCACGCACAAATTTTTTAAGAATGCCTGAGTTTTGAGAAAACAATTCTTCTCGGGCCAAAAAGGCATCTAAAATCAAATCAGGAGTGTCCTGGGAAGAAACTAAAATGTGCGCTCCGGTCAAAGACTGGGCTTGTGATAACCATGGCTCCCAGCTAACCGCAACTTCTACTTCTCCTGCAAAAAAAGCTTGCGCTGCCTTATCCGGTTCAAGATTAATGGGTTGAATATCGTTTTGATTCAAACCATTTTCTCGAAGAACGTGTGCTAAAAAAAAGTGGCTTGGAGTTCCTTCAAAAAAAGCAATTTTTTTTCCTTTTAAGGCTTCTATGGATTGAATTTCATTAGTGGCAATAATGCCGTCTGCTCCGTTCGAAGAAGTGGGTAACCAAAAGATTTTTCCGGGTAAGCCATGTGCCGCATCAAATGCGATAGCATCGACCGTAAAAGCATACACATCAATCTTTTTTCCCAAAAAAGCAGATTTTAAGGGAGTGGGATCTGAAAAAGAAACGAATTCTACTTGAATACCTTCTGCTTCAAAAAACCCTTTTTCTTGGGCAACAAAATACGGGCCTTCTCCAATATATAGTGGCATTCCTACTTTTAGCGTTTCGCTGTTTTGCTGATTGGGTGTTGCAACACCAATACAACCAATTGCAAGCAGACCAGCAAGTGCGAAAAGGATAACAAAAATTTTTGTGTTCACGATACAATCACCTAAATCTATTTGAGTGCCCCAACCTCTTATTGCTATGTTGTGGAAAATTCACAACATTTATATTTATTATGTAGCAAAAAGAAGGTATGGATACAGCTGTTTTAGCGCAATTGGGTCTTTCCCAAAAAGAGATTGATGTTTATCTGGCTTTGTTGCGCATGGGTTCTTCTTCTGCTTCAATGGTTGCGGAGCGAACTGGTATTGATAGAACCTTGTGTTATTCTCTATTGGACAAGTTGATTGATCGGGGTTATGTTAGTTTTTTAACCGAAAAGAAGGTCAAGCGTTTTTCAGCTACAAATCCTAGCAAGTTTTTAATGGATACTCAAGTTCAAGAAGAGCAATTAAAAAAACTAGTTCCCCAATTGCAGGAGTGTGCTGGAAAACAAACTCCTTCCCTTTCCATCCAAATTTTTAAGGGGAAGGAAGGCGTGCGATGGTTTTTTTCGGATTTTATGAATCACCAAGAAGATGCCTATTTGTTTGGAGACGTAGTGAGATTTCAAGAACTGGCCCCCATTCAATTGGAAAAATATTTTCGTCACTTAGTAGAAAACAATCTGTTTGAATACATTATCTTTTCAGAAGGGGATAATCCGGGCATTCATCCCACTCAAACCAAGTATCGAACGGTTCCAGGCAAACTCATTTCTTCTAGTGCAATTTGGGTGTATGGAAAAAAAACCTTAATTGCTATTTGGTCAGAACCAACACTTATGATTACTATTGAAAACAAAGAAGCAGCAGATAATTATCGTGCGTATTTTAAGTTCTTATGGAAACTGGGTTCTAAAAAAGGGGTTTTGTCGAAAAAACTAGGAAAGGCCCGGGCTTTTATTTGAACGGGTTTTTTGCTTTGATGCCGCTGATTTTTTTGAAGTCTTTTGTATTTTCAGTGAGAATGTTGTGGATGCCGTTTGCTTTTGCGGTTTCGGCAATTAAACAATCCCAATAGTGAACGCCAGTAGTCTTGTGGGTTTGGGTTGCGGCCAAAATCGTGTCGGGTTGGATTACTGTTGTAGTCATGCCGTTAAAATTTAGGATAGTTGAAATAATGATTTGGGCGTTTGCAGTACTAACTGGTTTTTTGATTTTTCTGGTGATTACTGCAAAGAATTCGCTAAGGGTTTGTGTGGAAAATGCAAGTTGTCTGTTCCCTTCATAGCATTCTTTAAAGATTTGCTGGGCCTTGGTGTGTTTTTCATTTTCACTCGAATCGTGGGCATAAACCAGAATATTGGTATCTACAAATACTTTAGTCTCGTTCATGTAATTCGTCGCGGTGCTTGTATAAAATGTTGCCCATTTTGAATTTTCCCAGAAGGGCAATTCCCTGTCGGGCAATTTTTTGCTGTTCTTTGTCTTCCATCCATTTTTCCATTGCTTGCCCAACGGCCTTTCCCAGTGTTCCTTTTTGCGTTCCAATTGTCTTGGCCACGGTTTTTCGAAATTGCTTTTCGACTTGGTCATTCACACTAATAGTCATTATTCCCACACCAACACCAATATATTTACAATTCTAGATATTTAAATACATTTCTTTTTTGTTAATTGTCCGTTTAGAGGGTTTTGTTTAAATGGCTTTATTGTCTTTGATCTATAGTATGAAAAAGCGTTTTTGTCCGAAATGTGGTGCTACTAACAAGCCTTTTATTCAGGGTTTTTGCAAGGACTGTTTTTTAGAAACGCATTCTTTGATAGAATTACCGCAAACAGTGGAAATAGAGCAATGCAAAAAGTGTGAAAAACTATTGGTGAATGGAAAATGGTTTCCTTTTTCGGTTGAGCGAATCGTGGATTGGGTGCGCGAAAAAATCAAAACAAAAGAACTTGAAAACAAGCGTTTTGAAGTAAACGCTCAACCCAACGAAGAAAAAGTATTAATCACTGGAAAAGTATTGGGAGAACTGAATGATGAGTTGCTTGAGTTTCCTATTGGAATTGAAGTCAAAATCAAGCAGGTGTTATGTCATAATTGTTCTATACTGTCCGCTAACTATTATGAATCCAGGTTACAAGTTCGGTTTGAATCCTTGTCCAAACCAAAGTGGAAGCACGTGCTAACCATTATTCGAGAAACCATGGTAGAGTTATTCCACAGAGATTCTTTGGCCCAAATAACGAATATTGAAAAATTAAAGAATGGTTTTGATGTGTATATCGGTTCTAAGCGCGCGGGTAAAATGGCGGCAGAAAGAATCGCGCACAAGTTTGGGGGAGAAATAACGCGTTCTTTTTCTTTGGCAGGAATTGATAAAAGTGGTAAAACCAAAAAAAAATTCACTTTTTTAGTGCGAATATAGGGAGAAAAATGGTTTACAAAGAGCTTTCAAAAAAAGATTTTTTGGAGTTTGTGGGCTTTCCAGAGCGTAAAATTCCAGAATTACTCATTATTGATGGGAATTATCGTTTTGAAGAGCGATTAAAGCGCTTCGAATCACTTGTAAAAAAGCGATTTAAAGCCAAAGAGC
>JAHJAQ010000062.1 GCA_018813975.1 Microcaldota archaeon | reverse complement strand
TTTTTTTGTACGCTTTTTGAAATGGCCGAAGGGCAAATCCGAAGGACTTTTTTCGCAAACCTTTTGAAAATATGTGCCGAAGGCACAATAGTCCGAAGGATTTTTTTGCAAGCTTTTTTCTAAAAAGCTTAGTCGCAGAACCAGTCATCGTGTGTAATTCCAAAGCCCGTGCGAATATCCACTGGATTGGTTTGGGGTTCTGAAAAAGGTGTATCGCTGCGATCATTGAGTTCTTGTAATAGCTTGCTTCGATTCCAAAAGAAAACGGTTTCAATATTGCCACTATCGTTTTCTTGGCTATACACACAAATTGCTCCTACATCCAGATTGGCCAGGTTTACCAGGTCTTGTACGCTATGTACTTTCAATCCATTGGGTAAGTAACCGGGTCGAATAGGAAGGCTTTCCGTAAAATTCAAGGTGGCTGTTGTAGTGGGATTGGGTACTAATTGGTTTGGCGTGATTAATACTGCATTATCACCCACGGCGTGGTTTAAGGTAAGGGTGCTAGTTCCGGGCAAGTAAAATACAGTTGAGAACACCAAAAACTTTTCGATTTCTTGGTCTGGGTTTTCAAACTTCAAGCTTCGATACCCTATAGAATCTTCAAGAATGTATTCATCTGCTTGGCTAATTTTTAAGGGTTGGTTTTGGAAATCAGAACAAAAAGGATCTGATGGATTGGTTTGTTTGGAAGCAATTCCAGTCCATGCTGTTAAAGAAGGATGACCTGGTGCTTCGTATGGACCGCTTCCCGGACTGCCTAAATAATATTTTCCAGTGGTGGGACTTTCTATTCCGGGAATTTTCATGGCTACGGGAGTTGCTATTACTGGAGAAAATACGATTTGATTGATTCCATCCGCATCAATCAAAATGTTTAGTAATTGACCACGGCGAATAAAATCATTGGTAGCATCAAAGGTAGTAAGTTTCGTTACACTGGTTTGTTGCTGGTTTCCAACAACAATCGGGTTTTGTTGGTCTTCATTAAAGGCAATTTGACTGCCACTAAGTGCAATTCCATATCCTTCTCTGCTTGGAATGGGTTCTTCGTTTGTATCGATGGTTCCAATGGCGCCATCCAATGGTAGGTAGTATAATGCATTGTGCACATTAAAGATTTCTGGAGTTGGTACTTGTTGGAATCCAATAATAATGTTTGCATCTGGATTTCCTTGTGCATCAAAGAATTGTTCGCCGCCCACAATTGTAATAAACACGCGGTACTTTCCTGGCTGGCCAATGGTGTTTCCGCCAACAAAGCTTAAGTGATTGGTATCAGCTGACGAACCGTGTACAAACCGTGAAAAACCACTATTGTTTACATCGGCATACCAGCTTGGCGTAGATTGATCTACTGTAGAATAGTACGCGTCAAAGTCTTTTCTAAAATCTGCGTTAAAAGAATCCGGCATGAGAAAAGCGTTAAAGTCAGTCATATAAATAGGTGGGGCGCCGCTTTCCAATTCTGTTTTTATTTCGTGTAATCGTGATAACAATGAAATAAAGAATTGGGTTCCATCACAAACGCGCGGTACGTGTGCGGGATTGTTTGCTTTGACTTCGCAAAAGCTTTTTCCAATATTATTCCAATTCCAAGTATATTCTACAAGTGTTTTAGCGCCAATTCCTATTGCTCCAGTAAACTGTTGGCTTTCTACCATGCATTCGCCATATTGTCCAGCATCTACTTGAACCACAAATCGTTCACTAGATACTTCTTTATCATCACCTTCTTGTTGTACATCGTTGTATTGGATTAGTGCATAATTGTTTAATCCACTAATGCCCCGAGCAGCCATACTAAAATGCAGGCTTCCTGCTTTGGATCTTAATCGGTCATAGCTCAGCACCAATCCACTACTCAAAATTTGCGATCCCCCGTCCGGTGTAAAAGCACAACTGGGACAGTAAATCGAGTTTTCTGGAATACAAAATTGTGGATAGCGAAAGTCAGTGTTTGTTATGGGCATAAAATTAATCCCAATTCCATTGCTTTCTTCTCCGCGCGTATCGAACTCATATTTTTGAGTGAGAGCACTTGCTGCAGGGTCAAAACAACTTTCTCCAATAATATCGCAAATCTTGTCACTAGAACACTTGGTTCCTAATTTTCCATCAGGCGCCGTGGTTCCACAATCAACACTATCATCCGTAACACTAAGCAATGGATCTATTTCCTTTAGACTTGAAGAAGGGTCTTCATCACACAAAGCAAATTCAATTGGCTCGCAAATTCCCGCCTCAACATCACAATACGAATTAGGGTCTGTACAAGCATATCCCATAGTTCCGCCAGGACACGTTAATGGTGCTTCAGCAGCAGCACAAGAATCGATTTCTTCTTGAGTATTATTTAATACTCTTTCTCCACAAGCAATTTCCCAGGCATTTCCCTTACAATCTGCCACACAAGGGCCCGCTATTGCTCCACAATAATGCGTTTCATGGTTAGCTTCATTACAACCCCCCTCATTCAAGTTTTGACAAAAATTATTCAAACAAGTATCCGTGATTTCTTCTAATGCACCACACGCCGCAATGAGTGCTTCTTGATCCACGGTACCAATACCACATTCTGTTGCTACACAAGCAAACGCGTCATTACACGCATAATAGGTTCCTGGCGAGTTTGGGGGTGGATCTACACACTCTGCATAGTCCTCTGAAACCTGTTTGCACACTTGTCCTTTGGCAGGACAATCATCATGAATACTGGCCCTTCCATCCCAAACTTGGCCCATTAGATCTGTTGTAACCCAACAACTCGAGTAAACCACAACATCTGGTGGGACAGATTCGAGACCGAACGTTATTTGTTCTTTTAGAACATCAATTATCATATCGGCTGCTGCTTGGTCTCCGCCATTTTCTTTTACTTCTCTTTCAACGCGAGCCCTAAAATTAAATATATCTGAATCATCAGAACAAAGCAGCCTAATGGATGGTTCTCCATCTGGCACTGGATCGTGCCCGAAAAGATTACAATACCCGTGTCTAATATCGTTTTGCATTGAAGCCGTAATAAGTCCAAGCACCATAATTAGCATTATAAAAAATGGAATATAACATTCAATTTGTCCTTTTTCATTTTTTCTGTTTGTCATATTTTTCACTCTACTAATTCCGGTACTATTTCAAACGTATTGCCTGGAATATCTACAATTCCTCTTCCAGCAATAAAACCACTAACCCATACATTGTTTTGTTTTACTTTTATAATAATTGGAATATACCCTAATGGACTGTCTTCCGTAATAGTTAATTGTCCACTAACGGTTTCGTCTGTTGTGATTGGAATGGGGTCTTCTATGGTTCCCAATTCTTCAATGCCAACATCATCTACAATAAATGCCAGTGTTTCCACTGCGATCTCTAAGTTTTGCTCGCACTCCGAGGTAATACTAATTGGTTCTTGGTCTGGGCGCGATACTTTATAATACATGGGCGCTGGATTGGATTGATTATCAAAACTAAACAAGAGACATTCAAATGGATTACCGAATG